>JAPPBX010000007.1 GCA_026702755.1 Candidatus Poribacteria bacterium
GCCAGAGACTCGACATCCCGTTTGAATGTGCTGAGAATGTGCTTGCTGGTTTGGAGGCGAAGGGGATTATTGAAGACGACCACGTGCTTTGATGATTGTCTGAATTGAGATTTATGGGGTTTGGGTAATTTTTACAGATGCCCAGTGCGGTTAGGAATGCAGGTCGCATTTGGGGTTTTTGCTGGGGTGTTTCTTCGCGTACGCCGCAAAACCGCACCTACCGAGCCTGGGTGGACAGTGTGGTTAATGCAATCTAAATTTTTAGAAACGGTATTATTCTATCAACACAATCATACCGCAACCGATGCGGGCACCACCGCCTGCTCTTACTTGTACCTCTTTAAGCACCGCAACAATCCATTCACCGAAGGCTGTATCGTCCCCTTGAAAATAGCCTAACATCCACGCGGTCGTCCGATCATCCAGAAACGTAATGAGAAGTTGATTATAGCCCGCTAAGTCAACAGGGTTTTCAAAATCTATGCCCGATGAAATGTAGAGATGTGTTAACCTCATCCGCATCTCCGGCTCAAATGTTTCGGGTGCTCCAGTGGGAAAGGTACGTCGATATTGGTTTGTAAAGAAATCGGGATCTATGGGTGCACCTTTAGAGAGAAAAAAGTCGTGGTAGGCAGCTAAACTGCTCGGTCCGGTTTCCAAAAACGCTTGATATTCGGGCGATTCTGTCAGCTGAATCACAGCCAAAAATGCAAGATCCAACAATTGCTCAGGCGTAAAGAAACAACTCAGCAGCAGCTCCAGCGGATCATGGCTATGCGGATCCACTACTTGATCTGGAAGATGGTGTTCCATTTCTAAGTCAATCTGCTGCCCGAGCACTACCAGTGTACAAGCATGGGTGGCTTCTACCATTCCCATTTCCATCTGCATCTGCCCCATATTATGAGTATGAATGCCTGTATGGGGGGTGGGGATTTCTAACATTCCCATTGCGGTATGATGCCCATGTGGATTGGTTTGGAACGTATCACCTGTTTCGTGGATAAGTAACAGTTTACCGAGGATGTCGGTCCCCGGGGTACCACCAAGAGACCAGAGTGGTGTTGTAAATTCTAAAACCCCTGTACCGTCCTCGCCAACTGGGATGTTGCCGATTTCACCGACACCGATAGGCGGCATGTCAGGTGTCGCTTCAGCAACAGGAACGCCGATAGTACCTGCTGGAACCGCCATAGGATGCCAGTGTGGTCCTACATCGGTACAGCTGCCAATGTGGAGGTGTGCCGCGTGCAAACCTGGGGATGCATTCTGAATTTCAATCCGGACGTGAACTGTTCCATCTATTTCTGCGAACATGGCTTCGCCAGTCAGACCGCTCCCGTCTTTTTCAGAGATCAGGGCAACTGCGACTTTGTCAATAGGTTCCACAGTGAGCATCTGTGTTGAAATCTCTTCACATCCGGTCACAAGGCATATCACCACCATAAGGGTTATTAGCACTGCGTACGTAGGGGGTCTGATGTTCATAGATGTACAAATTGCTCCTTTCGGTGTGGTATTGAAGGTATTGTATTACATTTCAGTGCCAAAGTCAATTAGTCTTGCTATTCAGAAACCGGACGATTCGTACTTGACATTCTGCCTCACACTGATACAATAAAGACATACTATCCAAAACATGGAGGGAATGAGATGGGATATAAATTAGATCCGAACGCAATGTATCGGATGCCGACACATTTTGGACCGAGGACAGGACCGAGATTTGGACCCGATGGCAGAAAATTTGAGTGTAAAGATAATCCGAAATCGACATCAGTTTCAGTGAGTTTCCTGACAAACAGCGAACAACTTGAGGCTTTTCTACCGCCAGGTTTCTCGCTTAACGGTGAACCCGTCGTGTCTGTGTCCGCCGGCTATATGAAAGAAATTGAGTGGTTGGCAGGACGCGGCTACAATACGCTCGGTGTCAGTTTCCCAGCGGTTTTTGAAGGTGAAGTGGACAGGGCAACTGGATCCCTCTTGACAGTGCTGTGGGAAAACCTGACTGATCCGATTTTGACAGGACGTGAGGAATTAGGCTTCTCCAAAATCTACTGCGAACTGCCAGATCCGCTAACGTTTAACGGCGAAACACACTGCACTGCCAGTTGGCTCGGTTTTAAGTTCATGGATATGCACGTGAGAGCGACAGAGCAAGTTCCGATACCAACCCCGTCTTCATCCCCGCAACAGACGAGTGGTGAACAACCGCTCACCGGTACACTCCACTACAAATATATGCCGAGAACGGGTGAATGGGGGACTGCCGACATTGCATACGCAGTGCTAACACCTGCAAGCACACCGAATCGAGTTGTACAGGAGCATTGGCGCGGTGAAGGAACGGTGGAATTCCACAAATCACGTTGGGAAGACCTACCGACGCAGTATAACATTGTCAACGCCTTCCACGAGTTGGAAGTCAAAGAGTGGCGTGGGGCATCTATTGTCAAAAGCGTCGGTGGAAAGGACCTGAGCGATCAACGGATATTGCGTTAATTCTTAGTCCATCACTGAGCCGCCTGAAACGGTGATGGAAATCCCTGATAGGTAGGCGGCTTCGTCTGAGGCGAGGAAAGCAGCCATTTTGGCGACATCTGCTCCCTCAGCGAGTCGCCCGATGGGTACGGCTGCTTCAGAGCGGCGTGCGTATTCCGCGAGTTGTTCATCAGCAGAAAGATTCTGAGGCATTAGCACAGACGCGAGATGTCCAAATCGCTCTGTATCCACAAGTCCAGGGCAAATAGCGTTCACGTTGACCTGATAGGGTGCGAGTTCACACGCGAGCGATTGCGTGAAGCCGATCACGGCGAATTTTGAGGCACTGTATGCAGCGAAGCGCGCCGATCCGCGTTTCCCGGTAACAGAAGACATATTGATAATTTTGCCTCCCGTTCCTTGCGCGATGAGATGCCGTGCCACCGCTTGAGAACAGAGGAATACACCTTTCACATTGACCCGTTGCACTCTATCCCAATCCTCTTCAGCCAGATCTACGACAGGCACGCGATCCTTACCAGCGATTGTCCCTGCGTTATTGACGAGAATATCAATTTTCCCAAAATGCGAAACGGTCTTGTCCACCATCTCGCGGACCTGATCTGCATCCGAAACGTCCGCAACGACGCTGATGGCACGTTGTCCCATCGCCTCAATCTCACGGACGACATCGGGTAATCCTTGCCAATCCCCTTGATCTGCAGCATAGGGATGCTCGGTAATGTCGTTGACAGCGACATCGGCACCCTCTTTCGCCAAACGGGTCGCAATTGCACGCCCGATGCCGTTCTTGCCTCCCGCACCTGTTACCAAGGCGACTTTTTCATTTAAGTTGTACATTCAGGTATAACTCCTATGAATTGAATAGAGCAGAGTATAACAGATTTTAGAGAAGATGTCAAATTTGACAATTTCTTCTTGTCTTCTAATACCAAACATGCTATTATGCCCCTATGCCAAAGTTGAATCTAAAACCCACTCACAAACCGATCCGAGATTACTACACCACCCTGCAGCAATATGACCGACACAATGCTACCCATGAAGGTGCAGTCAGCAATCCTTTTGCCTTTTTGCTGGATACTTGTGCAAAACAGGTGAACGCCACGCTTATTCCGCAATATGCGATGCGCACAGCAAAGGGAAACCGTATCGTTATTGATGGCGTGGTCCTCGACGAATACGGACTCCCCTTCGCCTACTGGGAAGCGAAAGATATAGATGACGACCTCGCTAAAGCCATCCAAGGTAAACGCGATGCTGGCTACCCGTTTGACAATATCCTCTTCCAAACACCGCACCGCGCCATTTTATACCAAAACGGACAGAACGCCTTGGACGTGGACATCACCGAACCGGCATGCTTGATTGCTGCACTTCAATATCTGTTCTCTTACGTCCCTCCCGCGCTCGACAATTGGCAAACGGCTGTCTCCGATTTCAGAGAGTATGTACCTGACCTCGCAAGCGCGTTGAAAGTACTCATCGATCAACGCCACGAAACAGATCCAGCGTTCAAGGAGGCGTTCACCGATTTCTATGAAATCTGCCGCACCTCTATTAACCCTGAACTCTCACAAGATGCTGTTGAGGAGATGCTCATCCAACACATCCTCACGGAGCGCATTTTCCGTACCGTTTTCAATAGGTCAGACTTCACCCTGCGAAATATTATCGCCCGTGAGATTGAAAACGTCAGCCACGCGCTCATGCGGCATGAAGTGAGTCGCGACGTGTTTCTTGAACCGTTAGATCGGTTTTACATTGCTATTGAGCAAGCAGCGACGCTCTGCAAAGACTTCTCCCAAAAACAGCACTTCCTCAATGCATTCTATGAGAAGTTCTTTCAAGGGTTCTCTGAAGATGTGGCGGATACACACGGCATCGTCTATACACCACAACCGATCGTCGATTTCATGGTGAATAGCGTTGAACATATCTTGAAAACCGAGTTTGACAGGTCTTTGTCGGATACCGGCGTACATATCATCGATCCTTTCGTCGGGACGGGGAACTTCATCGTTCGGCTCATGCAGGACATTCAAGGCACGGCGTTAGAAGAGAAATACCGCCATGAGCTGCACTGCAACGAGGTGATGCTCCTGCCCTACTATATTGCGAGTCTGAACATCGAGCAGGAGTACTTTCAACGTACAGGGACATATCTGCCGTTTGAAGGTATCGCGCTTGCAGATACGTTTGAGTTGCTTGAGCAGCAGCAAACGGAACTTTTTACACGCGAAAATACAGAACGGGTGGAGAGACAGAAAGCAGCGGATATGTTTGTCGTTATCGGCAATCCACCCTATAACATGGGACAGATTAACGAAAACGACAACAACAAAAATCGGAAGTACGAGACAATGGACGCGCTGCTAAAAGAGACGTATTCACAAGACTCAAAAGCAACGAATAAAAACGCGCTTTCGGATCCATACATAAAAGCGATACTGTGGGCATCAAAACGGATTGGGAACGAAGGCGTTGTCGCGTTTGTGACGAACAACGGTTTTCTCGACGGTATTGCGTTTGACGGGATGCGGAAACATCTCGGACAGGATTTCACCAAGATTTATCACATTGACCTCAAAGGGAATGCCCGTACTTCCGGTGAACGCCGACGAAAAGAGGGCGGTAACGTTTTTGATGACCAGATTCGGGTCGGTGTTGGTATCAGTTTTTTTATCAAAAAGGCGGCGGCGACCTCTGCACCTGCTGAGGTCTGGATCTATTCCGTTGACGACTACTTGAAAGCCCGCGAGAAACAGAAACTTTTAGCCGACTTCAGGGACTATACAAACGTTCCAATGAAGCAAAGAACGATTGATGCAAAGCATACATGGTTGACGGAAGGTCTCCACGCTGAGTTTGACACTTTTGTCCCAATAGGAACGAAAGAAGCGAAGGCAGAGAAAGGAACGGCATCGGATGTAATTTTCAAAACCTATAGTCGTGGTGTTGTAACCTGCCGTGATGCCTGGGCTTACAATTTCAATCAAGATATGCTGACTGAGAATATAAATAAAATGATTGAAAATTACAACGCGGAAGTGGCACGATGGACACAACGGAAAACCCGGGAGGCAAACGTTGATAATTTTGTGGTGAGTGATGACACAAAAATCAGTTGGAGTGAGGCACTAAAACGGAACTTACAAAGGGGAAGAACCGCTGCCTTTTTGGAAGAAAATGTGAGGGAATCTCTTTACCGGCCATTTACCAAATCAAACCTCTATTTTGAGCGAATGCTGACCGAGCGAGTATATGTTTTCCCCTCGATCTTTCCTACACCTGAAACGGAAACAGAAAATCTGGTAATTTGCGTCAGCGGCATAGGAAACAAGGGGCCTTTTATGCCGTTGATGACAAAGATAATTCCATGTCTTGGCTTACTCGGTTCAGATCAATGCTTTCCCTTCTACACCTACGATGAGGACGGCACAAACCGACGAGAAAACATCACCGATTGGGTGTTGACAGCGTTCCAAACCCACTACGGCGATGACACCCTCACCAAGTGGGACATCTTCCACTATACCTACGCCCTCTTGCACCATCCCGTTTATCGTGAGAAGTATGAGATGAACCTCAAGCGCGATTTACCGCATATCCCTTTTGCTGAAGACTTTTGGGGTTTCTCCAAAGCGGGTGCGGCGTTGGCGGACCTCCACGTCAACTATGAATCCGTTCCGAAATACGATAAACTCCGAAAGGTTGAAACCCCCGACATGCAAGTCAATTGGGATGTTGAGAAGATGAAACTCTCTAAAGACAAAACGCAGTTGAAATATAACGATTTTTTGACGTTGGACGGCATCCCCACAGAAGTTTATGACTATAAGTTAGGGACGCGTTCTGCTTTGGAGTGGATCGTGGATCAGTATCGTATCAAGGTAGATAAACGGAGCGGTATTAAAAACGACCCAAACCGCGAGGATGAACCGCGGTATATTGTGGACTTAATTGCGCGTGTTATCAACGTGAGTCTAAAGACGGTGGAAATCGTCGAAAATTTGCCTAAATTGTAGGGATGGTCCGCGGGGTTTGTCCGGCTCGGTTTTGTTGGGTTTCACTCGACATATTTCATACCATAGCCTATTGGAAAAGTGAAAGTGGGATTTCTATTGAGGAATATACCTGTTTTTCCGTTCAACCCAACCTACACACAGATTATGTTGAAATCGCATTCAGACAGGAGTCTCCGAAGATGTGCAAACCGCTAAGGCGACCAGAGTACGTACGTCGGGATGTTAAACAGTGTGCCGAGCAGTGCCCACATTCCGACGAATACATAATCACCCATCACTAACCCTAAAAAGAAGGGGATCGCTCGTTGATGTGCCCGTAAACCGAAGATGGTAACAATGATGAACTTTATCAACCAACCGAGGAAAACTGAGAACCAGAAATCCGCAAGTCCGCCCCACGTTGCCGCTGTCATTACATACCCGATCGGATGGAAGGGCCACCAGATAAATTTATGGCGCAGGAAGTAGAGGATCCATGTCATCACTGCCCCCATCCCCATGGATTGCGTTCCGCCCCAGTTTGGACCGATGGGGTTGTTAATCCACCGTTGCAAGCGTCTCCCGAAGACCTCGTTGCCGATACCGACGACGTATCCATGCACCGCCAGTGCGCCTGTGTCGTAGAGGAGATAGAGAAATGCCCAAAACGAGGCGAGCGTCCCGATGACGATTGAGAACATCATCACCCAGACCAGTTTTCGGCTGTTAATACCGGAACGCTCAGCAAGCTTGAAACCTTCTAATTGATTGGGCATCGGATGCGAGACGTTGAGTCGATTCAACCAGTAGTAGAACGAGATAATTGTGAGGTTACTGGTACCGACAAACCGGGGTCCGAAGGTCACTGCCATCAACCGCGCTGGATCCAGTGCGAGAATCTCATGTGATGGCGGACCGAATTCGGCACGTACGCGCGTTACACCGAGTGCCATCAAGAGAAAAATAATGATAAAGCCGAGGACACCGACCAAGGTCATCCCCGCCTGCACTGAAAATATAGTGAGCCCGATGCCTCCGAAGACCAATCCAAGGACAGCAGTCCGGTAAGACATCGGTTCGTTTGAATCGTCAAACGCTTGCCTGTTCGTAAAGCAATTCTTCACGACATCGCGCAGATGGCGTCGAGTTCCCCACAACGCGAGAACACCGACAGCAAGCCACGCGCCACCGGCGCGCTCCGCAAAATAGAGTTCACCTTCACCTAACATCCCGACGCGGATAATCCGCTCCGCTTTACCGAATAGATAGAAAAACCACGCCGACATCGAAATATCCAACGGCACGAAAAACGTTAACCCTATGATAAAAGGATAGGCAGATAGCGATACCCACCCGACAGCGTTCCACGGTTTATCGGTAAATAGATGCGTGATGGAGTAATAATTGAGTTGGATAGAAGGGACTTGGGGAAATAGATAACTTAATCCTGCGAGGAGTTCAATAAATGCGGCGACCGAAAAGCCTATCCACATCGTGCCGTTTTTGTAAAAGCTTTTCCGCCCCTGTGCCATCTGGAGGGGTAACTGGATGATTGGATATGCCAACTTTTCACGCTCGGTCCATTGGACGCGGATAAGCGTAATGAGGCATATCAGCGTGAACCAGAGCAGGGCAACGAACCCTGTCCAGACAAGAATCGGTACTGCCCAACCGCGCAGATGCTTTGCGAGATAAAAGGTTGAATCGCCCTCAAAATAGGCATCTAAGGCACTGTTATCAGGAACGAACCACGTTGGAATGTAACGCCAGAACAGATCTGCCCATTCGTTTTCCGGGGTCGCAAATCGGAACGGATGTGCCAACGTGCCGATCAGGAATGTCATCATGGAATGACCGCCGATCGTCGATACCATGACGACCATGATATAGATAACGAGGAGTTCTCGTGTGGTCAGTGCACTGCTGGGTGAAAGTTTCTTCCACGCCAGGTTGAAGCCAATAACGGCAAAAAGCGTGAAAATAGCATTGAAGAAGAGCGAGACGAAGTTGAGGAGGAACTGCGGCTGGATCATTTCCGCAGCGTAGGCAAGCCAATAGGCGTTCCCAATAACGAGAAGTGTCCCAATCAGAAGTGCACGGAGCGTAATTCCAGATGTAAAGGAAGTACGAGATTCTGGCATGTTTAAATAGGGGTTGGCTATCGGCTTTCAGCAATCAGTAAAGAGGTTTTCGACATATCTAACCCTTATACTGACTGCTGATTGCCGACGGCTTTAACCATCAACTCGTCTACAGATACTTTTGCGAAGGCACGAGTTGATGGTTAAGGCTTTTTATTTTTTAAGGGATCCCCAGAGCACAGCGAGTTTGCCTGAAGGTTCAACGGCTAATATCTCATCATCAAAAGTGAGGTCGCCATAAGCGAGACCGTCCCATGCGCCGCCGGGTATCCATCCGATCTGATGTTCGCGTCCGCCGTTCTCACAATCGTTCATGTGGAAACTGAGCCCAATCGTCAACCCGTCTTTCGCTTTGAAGTTCTTCCCTTCCCCCGGGTTTGCGAACGCCGGATTACCGCGCGGTTTCGTCGGGTCAATGGCGACTTCGTAGATGTAATCATTCCCATTCTTCACTAACACCCATTCGGTGTTCTCTTTTGAGGCGGCGGCGGATAAGTCCTTGCCATTGGCACCAAGTGTCCACTGGACGAGGGTGTCCCGCACCATGCCGTTTTTGAAATCAAACATAAACTCGACGCTATCGTCTTCCCACCATTTGGCATCAGGCGGATTAATGTCTTGGAGTTCATCGTCCGTAATTTCAACAGCGAAATAGATACGGGTCGCGTCTTGTGAACTCCATGCGACTCTGCCTTGACCGGTAAAATCATTAGCTTTCGGGATACCATCCCCGACATCTTTCAATTCATCAAAGGCAACGATTTCGGCGCGTTTCCATTCGTCAAGTTTTCCATCTATTTTAATGTTTCTAATCTGTTTAGCAACGTACTGTTTATCACGCTTCGCAAAGGCGGTAGGATGCGTCAAAAAGCACATCAGTGCAACCACTGTTATTATCCCAACCGCAAACTTCAACGTCTTCATTGGAGAGTTCCTCCGTCTTTCAACTTCTGAATTAGTTGTTCCTGCGTGCCATACCCCTTCATTAACTTACATCCACTACACAATAACTGAAGATTGTCGGGAGTTTCGGCACCTCCTTTGGATTTCGTTAGAATATAGTCAACTGTCATATTAGAAAACGGAAATAATATTTGGCAACCGTTGCACCTGCCATCTTGGCACCCGAACAATGTGTGCTTATAGGTTCGATCCTGTTGGTAAAACTCAGGGTTACCCTTTCGGTGGATAACCCGTTCGACGATACCGCGTTGTTCAAGACGCGATTTGACGAGTTGAAAAGATTTGTGGCTCAAATCAATGCCTATCCAATGGCGCTGTAGGTGTTCCGCAGCAACACATGTGGTAGCGCACCCGCAAAACGGATCAAGCACCATGTCCTCCGGATTGCTACTGGCACGAATAATTCGTTCTAACAGCGCAAGCGGTTTCTGTGTGGGATACCCAATCCGCTCTTTACTTCTTGCCGTTAAGTTTGGTATATCAACCCAAATATTGTTCAGCGTTTTGCCTTTTTGTTCATCAAGATACCGTTTATATCGAGGAACATTTCCGGGACTTGTTTGTACAACACGTCCTGCTTCAATCTCTTTCAGCATTCGCGTTTTCGCCCATCGCCATGTCCTGACGACTCCCATCACTTCATAGGTAAGATGCGAATCAGGATCTTGGATCTGAGCGGTTATAGAGGTATGTGAAACGAGTCGTCCAGTTTCCGGTTCAACGTAATAATATTGGCGTTTGGTTTTTTCATCCAAATCCGACATATCATAAGGAATTGTAACAGCCTCAGGGTTCCATACAAAGTCGTTGCTTTTTGAATAACGGAAGATGAGGTCCGAATCTCGCGCTAACCCTTTTTTAAGGTTTCCCTTGCTGGTTGCAGCCCTTTGCCAAACAATCTCGTTCCTAAAATTGTCTTTCCCAAAAATGCCATCCATCATCACTTTGAGATAGTGGCTTGCGTTATCATCACAGTGGAGATAGATAGTTCCTGTCGGTTTCAGGATGCGATGCATCTCCAGCATTCGGATACCCATCATGATGAGATAGGCTTTCATGGACTTTCCATGACTAAACGCGGCGGAACTGATGGCATAGTAAAGCGGAGGGTCTCTTTCCGCCAGTTCACCGTGCGATGCTTTATCCAAATCGCTTAACGTCCATGAATCTTTGAATGCTGCGCCCGCTGCCTCGCTCTCCACCGGTGCCTCAAAGGTTCGATTGGAATTAAAGGGTGGGTCGAGGTAGATCAGGTCTATAGTGTCTGTGTCAAGACCGCGAAGTACATGCAGATTGTCCCCTTCAAAGATGGTTCGGTTCTCGACATTCATTCTATTGCCTATAAATAGAGTCATGTAGGCACGCTTAAAGACGCGCCTACGAAGGGCATAGCGTTTTATCGGCGCGCTTTGAGCGTGCCCCATGTTACAGCGAGTTTTGCCTTGGGATCAACAGAGAGTCCTTTGTCAGATTTGAAGTTTTGATTGACCTCGGCTTCTTCAAGAATGCGGTCATAAACGCTAAATTCGTCAATGATGCCGGTAAACACACCGAACTCGCCATCAGCTCTACCATCCAAACCAATGAAAATATGACTTTCAAAATCCTCTTCAGGAAATTAGGCGAGGTTGAGTACTCCCTCGGTTGTCGCTTCGCCATCAACAAAGAATTGGACCTTACTATCCTCAGGTGTGCCTGCGACAGCGATGTGGTGCCACTTGTTGTCATCAATGTTGTTTCCTACGTCTTCAACATTGCCTACCCAACCGGTGTCAAGGTTGAGGACGCTATTGCGAACCCACAAGGTCTTGGGTCCCTTATCATCGGTCCCTGGGCCACCGGTTTTCGCGAAAATGACACCCGGACCCGAGTTGTCGGTTTTTATCCATGCCGTCCAAGTGAAGTCGCTGTTGAAATCAAAGTCTTCAGGACTATCAATCTCGACGAAGTTCGCTTCGTTTCCATCAAACTCTAACGCATCGCCAATTTTACCAGTAACCTTTTTCAGGTTCCCGTTGATAGTCCCGTCGTAATTACCTGTCCCATCCGTAACGGTCTTTCCGCTAATGTTGTTTGCATCGAAACTCCAATAACCCACCAATCCATCCTCAACAATTTGGGCAGATAGGTTGGTCGCGATTAGACTAATAGTGAAAATTAATATCACAAAGTTAACTTTCTGTAGCACAATTAAATCTCCTTTGATTTGGTAGAATATGGAAATCTGCAAGTCGTATGCCACAGTGTGGCACCCTCATCCATTAAAAATCTTCCTGAGAATTAGAAACGCGCCGCCGACAACGATGATAAACAGCGCGACGGAAAAGACGAAGGCGAAAATTGCTTGCAAAATTTGGAAGAGAATCAGGATACATACAACAAATATGAATATCCCGAAAATGATGAGTAAAATTTTTCCCATACGTTAATGTATGTGGATATGGATCCACGTGTTGCAGCTTATCAAGAGGCGCGCTTAAAAAGCGCGCCCGGTTGTTATTGTTCACATCAATCCATCGTCCTATTAGAGATGGATTGCTTTAGTAGCGCGCTTTGAGCGCGCCCCAAACGGTTGGAAGTTTGCCAGTTGCCTGAATGGCAAGAATTTGTTTTGGTGTGCAATCGTCAGGCGTATCGCAAATTGCCCAATTGTCAAATGAAACAATGGTTAGCGCGGGGGGACCTCTGCTTGAACCCCCGTTAAGACCAACTTGTCCACTCTCAGGTCTGACATTTCCAAAGTCGAGTTTGCTTTCAAGAAGCCACTTTTTGGGTTCTTCTTCGCCATCTTCCCAGATTTTACCGGTAAACCCTTTGTCGGATATTTCGGCTTTCATCCAGTACCATTTACCGATTTCTACGATATCAAACGGAGGTTTGGTATCGTTCTGTTTCCAAGCGAGATGGTCATTGAGGAATTCCATGTTATTGAGGAAATGATGAATCAGAAAGGCGTAACCCGAGGCATCTCCCGGATCAAGACGAAACCCAAGTCCACAACGGGCAAGATCGTGGTCTCCCCATTCATCAACACGAATCATCACCAATCCAGTATGCGGTTCTTTAAAACCACCATCAAGAACAAGATAGGTGTGATCGCCCGGAGATTCGTGGGTTTGGCTGATAACGCCGCCCTCTTCTACCCATTTGCCTTCATGGTTCTTAAATTCATATTTACCATCAATTTTCCCATCGTCAAAATTGTCAAGGTATAAAACCTTACCAAAGCTGCTGGAAGTCCAGACAAAAATGGCGGCATATACCAGCGTGAAGAGGAGATATTTGTGGGTTGATAAACTCTTAACAACGTTCATCGGAACAACCTCCTTCAAGGTAGCATCTTGTTGATTTAGTTTCCTAATGTTGGATCAAGAGTTCTCGTCCGAATAGATTTTTTATTCTCACGGGGTTGCGCGGCGTTTGCCACCGTCCATATAAAGCGTACTCCCAAACATATAGGAGCAAGCCTCAGAGGCTAAGAATGTCACGACATTCGCCACCTCCTCCGGCTCTGCGATACGTCCTGCAGGCAGTTCTTGTCCAAGTTCCTGCAATAATTCCTCAACATCGCGTCCTTCACGCTTGGCTCTTGCACTTTGCTGCGTGCGTGCTCGACCAGTATTGGTCAACCCCGGGCAAACAGTATTGACCAAGATTCCGTCACCTGCGACAGCATCAGAGAGTGCCCGTGTGATGTTCAGAATAGTGATATTCGCAGCTCCTGTCGGTATGTTACCACGGGTGGGACTCGTGCCAGCGGCACCTGCTATATTGACAATTCGTCCCCACTGATTCTCCCTCATATACGGAATAACCAGTTGTGACATTCGTAGATAACTGTAGGTTTTCAATGAAAGTGCTTCATCAATCATTTTCGGCGACAGCCCTAAAATATCAGCGTTCCGCGCAGCACCGACATTATTGACGAGGATGTCAACACCGCCAAAACGGTCTATCGTCTCCTGCACCACTTTTTCACAACTCGCTTGTGTAGTTAGATCCACCGCAACGGTATGTCCTTTTCCGCCGGTCTGCTCAAGTTCCACAAGGGTTTGATTGAGTATGTCTTCAGTCCGGGCAGCAATGCAAACGTGAACACCTTCAAGTGCGAGTGCAAGCGCGCACTGTTTACCAATGCCGCGACTACCGCCGGTAACAATTGCACGTTTTCCGCGGAGTCCTAAATCCATGGATCAACTGTCCTCATACATTTCACTTAGTCTGTATAAGATAAGATAAGATGTCCACCTCAATTGGTAGACATCTCATTTTCAACACGATGCGTGTCTCAAAGGATACTTATTGGGAGGACTTAAGTGAACCCCAAGTTGTTGCTATTTTCCCAGCGGCTTCAACGGCTAATGCGCCTTCAATACCCTCACCGAGTTTTGCTACGTCATCATCAGAGAGTACTGTGTCAAAGACAACGACTTCATCAATGATACCGTTCCACTGACAGCGTTTGCCACAGCCTGGGTCAGCACCGATATAGACCTCTTCGGGAGATGCCCACGGTGGTCCTTTTGCATCCTCGGAGTTTTGCAGTTTGCCGTTAACATAGACATGGAGTCGTGATCCATCCCATGTGCCAACGAGATGAATCCACTCTTTAGCAGGAAGTTCATCACCGAGGACCTCAAGTTTCGCGCCCCCGTTGGCAACACGGATGTGAAAGGCAGCCTGCGTGCTATTTTGCCCGTTTTCATGTGCTCCGGTTCCGAGTAAGAACTGCGACCACGTCGAACATCCAAGCCCTTTCCATATCACACATTTCCCATTCGGGTCTTCCGCTGCATAGACCCAAGAATGGACTGAGAACCCTTTGGAATCTTTGAAATCCAAGGCGGCTAACGTTTTGTCTTCACCCTTGGTACCGAGTTTGACCCAAGTGTCTGCACCGTTAAATTCCAACCCACCGCCGAATTTGCCTTTCGCCCATTTCAGGTCGCCGACAAATTCACCGTCGGTTCCGTTACCGGAAAGATCCTTTACCTCTTTACCTTTACCTTCTTCAAAGGTCCACATCCCTGCAATGTCGTCTTCATCAAACGCGGCGTGGCTTGTAGCCATCACAGCGAAACCGAGAGCAATGATAGCAACTGCAGTCAGTATGTAATTCAGATAGCGTTTTGCCAAAAACATATTTATTTCCTCTCTGGAAAAGTGATTCGGTGATCACTTCTCCGTTATTTCTTGAGACTGCCCCATGTGACAGCCAATTTCTCTTTTGCGTCCACAGCGAGCGTTGTTTCCAAACCGTCATTCATAACCGCTTGGATATCGTCTTCGTCGAGAACGGTGTTGAAAATAATGAACTCGTCTATCAACCCTTCCCACTGTCTTGATTGACCCCAGTCACCAATCCGAGCTGGGTCGAGGACCCCGGGGTTTCCACCCCAATCGTTTTCGATATCGAGTTCGCCGTTAACGTAAAAACGAATTTTCTTTTCCGTCGCGCTGTAGGCGGTGGCGATGTGGACCCATTTGTCCATCTGATCCCCTGCTAACATATAGTTCGCAAAGGTATCATTCCCACCTGGATTACTGTGAATGGAGAACTCAACCTTATTATTCGGGTGCATCTGGTAATGGATGTCCCCGGCTTTCCAACCGTTGACGTTGAAGAAAACACGCCATGCTGCCTCGCGTCCAGTGGATTTGACCCAATGCGTGAAGGTAATTTCTTCAAATTCGCCGATCCGTTTCGGAATTTCGACCCATTCGTCTGAGCCGTTGAGTTCGAGCGCGTCCCCGATTTTGCCTGTAACAAATTTGCCACCTTTTACTTCGCCATCAAATCCGTTTCCAGACACGTCCTCGGCATCGCCTTCAAACAACCATGCCGCTGCAATCATATCTTCGTTGATCTCAGCAGAACCAGTTAGACTCACACTCAACATGAGCATCAGGCTGAGAATAATTGTTATACCTCTTGCGTTTAACAAATCTACCTCCTACGTGTTACCGGAAGACCGGTAAATCGTGTATATTTTCCGGTTCTTCCGAAATATTCTTATGCTGCGCATAGTTTAACCAATTGTAACATAAAAAATATGGAAATACCACCTCTTTTTAAGACTGGAAATGTTCACCGAAGGGTTAAACAAATCTATCCTTATGTGGACTGGCTTCCCATTGGGCACGCCACGTCTGCCACGGCGTTGGACATTGCCGAGCTGTGCTTTCACGCGCAGGGCATGCGATCGCTTCGTGCCAAAGCCCATCAAGTGAAGTGGCAGTCGGGCTGAACCGAAAATCCACCGACCATCGGATGATGTCGCTGCGGTTGAATAGCGACCGATGGAAGACCAGATTGTTGAAAACAAGCAGGTCACCCTTCTTCATCTCTAAGGTGTGAATGTCGGTGTCAGATGATGTGGGAGAGAGCTCCGGCACAGCGAATGCCTCACCGGGAACACGGTGATAGGTTTGAAGACCCGACTTATGGCTTCCGGGCAGGAATTGCAAAGCACCGTTTTCCGTTTTGACATCGACGAGTGGAAGCCAAACGGTGAGATGCGTATCTGTTTCGGTGTTCGGCATATATGCGCTGTCTTGGTGCCATGGGAGTGTCGTCAACTTTTCGTTTGGAAGTTTTGGACGTACCCAAAAGTCGCCGTTGAACTGAATATCACTTCCGATAAGGGATTCTAAGACATCTAGCACCTTTGGATGGGTTATCAGATCAAAGAGTGCTTCGCTGAAGACAAGCGTATGCCAGCCAAAGACCTCGTTCTCTCTGCCACAGGCTTTTAGGACAGCATGCCAACGGTGTTCAAAAGACATCTCTTTGTATGTATCCGAGATGACACCTTCGTTATAGAGTTCAGTAGCGCGTGCATCAACGACTTCAGAGATAACAGCAATTAACGGAGCAAGATCAGACTCAGCCAGTGCCGATTGGACGACAAGGTACCCCTGTTCCGTAAATTTTTCAGAATTCGTTCCCATTGTTTTTAACGTAGCGTTTTGATTGCCCCCCAAGTAGTCGTTAGTTTTCGTCCCGGTTTCACAAGAAGTGGGTCCATAGCGTCCTCAACAGCGATGGCTTCGTCCCAGAATGCGACCTCGTCAACAGCACCACCATAATGGTTCTGACCATTGCGACTGCCGATCGTAAAGGGTAAGCCCTCAGTGATATGAACGGCATCATTACTGGGCATCTCGCCTTCCAGCTTTCCATCAACGTAAGCCTTCACGGACTTACCGTCATAGGAACCGAAAATGTGATACCACTTTCCAATCTCAAGCGCAAAATTGCCAACACAACAGACGAGATTGTTGCCAGGACCAGTGGAGACGTAAAAGGAGAGTGTCCCGTCAGGTTCAATGAAAAAACCGTAACTCCAGTTGAGATGGATACCCTTTTCAGCAACCGCTACCCACGAACCAAGTTTCGTTGGATTAATCCATGCCGACATAGATAGTGCTTTTAATTCAGAAATTGCCGGTGCGTCCGGTATTTCAACATAGTCCGTGCTGCCGTTGAATTCTAATGCCTCACCGAATTTTCCGGCTATCACCTTCGGATTTCCACGGATAACGCCATCGTGACCGTTCCCACTCAGATCGTTCGCCTCGTCTGCCTCGTCAAAAGACCAATACCCCACCAATCCTGCATTTGCTGTGAGACTGACAATGCCAGATAGGAAGAAGATCAGACACACAATTTTTGAAAGGGACACGATTATACCTCAATTCAAGTGAGCATATGGCGAGGTTCAGAGGCGAGGATACAATCCTCGCCCGCGGCGGTTGCGGTTCAATAAGGTGATACGCGCTTGTAAGACACCCCACGACGGTTCGCGAAGACGTGACAAAGCGTCCACTATAGTTTTTCTCTCAGTTTATCCATCAGTCCATCCGGTGGGTCAAACGGGAGATCAATCACTTCGTTAGTGATACCGCTATAGTAAATTCCCAAAAGCAGATTGAACTCTGCAAGCGACTGTTCAAGATGCGTGGGATGTACCTTGCTTTCGTCGTCCAACCAATCGAAGACCGCCTCGGTGAGGTTGCCTTGCGCGATGACATCCTGTTCTCCATAACTGAGTGGACCGCCTTCATAACCGCCCTCATGGGTTGAGCGTTCCCAACTGCTGAATCGCCAATGCACGAACCCTGTCGTCCCCACGACAAAAACGCGTTTGTGGAAGAAGACAACCGGATCGTCGGACGCGGTCGGTGCGATGGCTGTCCCGAACGCAACAGAAACATGAAGTCCGTTCTCGTACTGGACGCGCGCGCTCGCATATTGCGGTGAGGGTTGGGCTGAATCTAAGTGTTCGGCACCAGATATCTGACCGAGCACTCGTACCGGACGGGAGTTGTCAATATAGGAAGACACCAATTGCAACACGTGCGGACCTTGGTCAACGGGTGTGCTCCGTGCGCTCGCATCAATGAACTTAATCTCCCCGATACGTCCCGCTGCCACATCTGCTTTTAATTCAAGGTTTTGTGGGTGGAAGTTGAGTTGTGTGTTGACGACGAACTTCGTTTTCGTCTCTTTGGAAAGTTCGGAAATTTGTTTCCAATCCTCGCTTTCAACGGCGATCGGTTTCTCGACGATCGCTGCTGGAACACCCGCATCGGATGCTTGTTTCATCAGCGGGTAACGAATGCGCTCGTTGCTACCCCGCAGCACCGGTGCTGTGACGATATGGAGGACATCGGGTTTCTCTTTTTCAAGCATTTCGTCCAAGTCAGTGTAGCGTGATGAGATGTCGAAATCGTCTCCGAATTTGTTGAGTAATTCTTCGTTCATGTCGCAGATTGCGGCGAGTTTACCGCCTTTGACGAAACGGTAAGCATCGGCGTGCGCACGGGCGCGGCCACCACACCCTAACATTGCGGTTTTATACACAGAAATGTCTCCTTTAATATTTTGTAAACCAAGGTAAATGAAAGTTAGTAGGAAAAATATAGGATAACTTGTGGAAAAACTACAGTACGGTTTATTCGTCGTTTTCGTTCAATGCCTGCGTGAAATCTGCCGGCGTTTCCACCCGCATTGCAACACTGAACAATTGCTCGAGGCGTTGCAGATCATCAATCGCATCCAGCGTTGATTTGAAGGTCTGCGCTGCATCAAACTGGAATCGAAATTTTAGAACCTTGAGGATACACTTGCGACTGGTTTTTTGAGCACCTTGCTGGAACCCTTGCTGAAATCCTTGTTCGTATGCTTTTTTCTTTAAATATTCAACAATAGGCGGTTGTTGCACAGTTTCCTCCAATCAGCAACACGGTGCAGTGGTTCATTTGTTTTTTTCGTTCAACGCTTGCGTGAATTCTTCAGGACTTTCCACCCGTAATGCGGTGCGAAAGAGCTGCTTGAGACGCTGCAGATCCTTAATTGACTCCAAATCAGATTTAAAAGTCTCTGCAACTTCAGGTTGTAATTGAAATGCAAGTATCTCAAGGATATTCTCACGAGTGGTTTCTTGAGCACCTTGTTCGCGTGCTTGCGGTGCTAAGTATTCAGCGATGGAAGATTGTTGCATGGTTTCCTCCGAAATAATCTCTAAAATCGTTTGCGCATCGTAAACTAAATTTCCCAAGACAGCGAGACTCCCAAGATACTCCGGCTTGTTGGGGACATCAATGCCATCCGCAGTTTGGACACAACGGCGAAGCCACTCTTCTTCATTTATATCCACTGGGCGTTTCATGAGCGGCGTGAAGGGTATCAATCCCACAGGCTTCAAATCAAGAATTTCCTGTCCATCCATCTCAATTAGACGAAAAACCTGATATTCAATCGAAATATTATGACCTTCCAGATTTTGCGCAAATTTTCCCGGGTCCTTATTACCTGCATCAGGACGCAGGTAGATAACATTGGAATATACCGGTAACCGATAGACTTCAATGGCTCGAATGATATAACCCGCCATTCGGAGTGGCATTTCAGGATTGTAACTATCGGTAGTTTGAAACTCGAAATGCACCAGTACCTCTTGACCATCACGCAGTACTTTAATGAGCGTATCTGCTTGGTGCATCTCAACGGTAGGTTGCTCGGGTGTAACAACCTCCAGGACAGTGATATTTGTCAATCCGAATTTGAAGCAGAGATTTACGAAATCTTGAGGATTTGTTTCGATCTGTTTCTTAGAGGCAGTATCAAAACTTGCCATCCGACTCCTTTCTCGGTTTTAGTGCATCTCTTTTTGGAAATTATAGCACAAGTTGGGGGGTATGTCAATTTTTTGAAGGAGTCTGCGGCAGGATGATGTCTCACCTGCCGCTATACTTGTCAGCGTTTACAACTTTTCTCGAAGCGAGTCCATCAAGCCATCAGGTGGTTCAAACGGTAGATCAATAATCTCGTTTGTTATCCCACTATAGTAAATCCCTAAGAGTAAATTGAACTCTGCGAGTGATTGCTTGAGATGCGTTGGGTGTACGTTGTTCTCATCGTCGAGCCAATCAAAGACCGCCTCCGTGAGATTGCCTTGTGCAGCGATGTCCTGTTCGCCATAGTTGAGTGGTCCACCTTCGTAGCCACCCTCTGGGGTTGCACGTTCCCAACTGCTGAAACGCCAATGCACAAAACCTTTCGTCCCGACGACAAAAACACGTTTATGCGCAACAGTGCTCTCACTGTCCGATGCCAACGTTCCCATGCCAGTGCCAAACGCAAGAGAGACGTGGAGGCCGTTCTCATATATGGCTTGTCCAGCGGCATGCATGGGAGACGGCTGCGCCGAGTCTAACTGCTCTCTCCCCGCGATTTGACCCAGCACCCGTACTGGACGCGAGTTATCAATATAGGAAGACACCAACTGCAGCACATGCGGTGCTTGATCAACGGGCGTACTGCGCGCACTCGCATCAATGAACTTAATCTCGCCGATACGTCCTTCGGCGACATCCCGCTTCAATTCAAGGTTTTGTGGATGGAAGTTAAGTTGTGTATTGACGACAAACTTCGTTTTCGTCTCTTCCGCTAACTCAGCAATCTGTTTCCAATCTTCGCTCTCGACAGCGATCGGTTTCTCTACAATCGCCGCAGGAACACCGTGGTCGGATGCTTGCTTCATCAACGGATATCGGATACGCTCACTCGTCCCACGCAGCACTGGTGCGGTGACGATGTGGAGGACATCCGGCTTCTCTTTCTCAAGCATCTCATCAAGGTCAGTGTAGCGTGAGGAAACGTCGAAGTCGTCCCCAAAACTGTTGAGGAGTTCTTCATTCATATCGCAGATTGCGGCGATTTTGCCGCGTTTGACGAAGCGGTAGGCACTTGCATGGGCACGGGCACGACCCCCACACCCTAAGAACGCTGTTTTATACATAAAATGTCTCCTTACGATATTAAGCAAGTTTGAATTATAGTAAAATCTACAATTAATTAGACGTTATGGAAGGGCGAGGTTACAAACCTCGCCAGCGGTGGTGAAGTGTTTTGTGTTTTCCAAAGTGTCCTTTTATTTTCGGATTTCACCATAAATGGACGTTTTTGATCTTCATAAGCGTTGGAAAGTTGGAAGTCTGGAAGTTCAAAGGACAGCGAACACGGTATTTCTTTCAACCTTGCTCCTCTTCCACACTTCCTCAAAACCTAAGATTGCTTAACAGGAAAAAATATCGGTTAACGTTTTATAGCCTCTCTCGAAGTACATCAATTAACCCATCGGGTGGCTCAAATGGTAGATCTATAATCTCATTTGTTACACCACTATAGTAGATTCCGAGAAGTAAGTTGAACTCCGCAAGCGATTGCTTGAGATGTGTCGGATGCTGCTTGTTGTCATCATCTAACCAATCGAAAACGGCTTCGGTGAGGTTACCCTGTGCGACGACATCCTGCTCTCCGTAGTCAAGCGGACCGCTTTCGTAACCACCCTCTGGTGTGGCGCGTTCCCAGCTGCTAAACCGCCAATGCACAAATCCTTTCGTTCCTACAACAAAAACGCGTTTGTGGGTGTGATTACCCGCATCCGGCTCTTTAGGCACTTTCTGACTTACACCTGTCCCGAATGCAAGAGAGACGTGAAGGCCGTTTTCATATAGGGCTTGCGCAGCAGCATGCATAGGGGAGGGCTGCGTGGAATCCAAATCCTGAGCACCAGAAACCTGTCCAAGTACCCGCACCGGACGCGAGTTGTCAATGTAGGAAGAGACGAGCTGTAATACATGGGGTGCCTGATCGACCGGTGTGCTGCGCGCACTGGCATCAATAAACTTGATTTCACCAATCCTGCCCTCTGCGACATCTCGCTTCAATTCTAAGTTTTTCGGGTGGAAATTGAGTTGTGTGTTGACGACAAACTTCGTTTGTGTTTCCTCCGCTAATCCAGCAAGCTGCTTCCAATCCTCGCTTTCAACGGCAATCGGCTTTTCCACAATCGCTGCTGGAACACCGGCATCGGATGCCTGTTTCATCAGTGAATACCGAATACGTTGATTGGTTCCGCGCAGCACCGGGGCAGTGACGATGTGAAGCACATCCGGCTTCTCCTTTGCAAGCATCTCGTCTAAGTCGGTATAACGCGATGAAACTCCAAAGTCGTCTCCGAAACTGTTGAGGAGTTCTTCATTCATATCGCAGATTGCGCCGATCTTGCCGCGTTTGACGAAGCGGTAGGCATCTGCATGCGCACGGGCACGACCCCCGCACCCTAAGAACGCTGTTTTATACATAAAAATGTCTCCTTAAAATACTATTAGCGAAAATAGGTTAAACAAGTATAAGTCTTAATATTCAAGTTTTGCATTCCCAATTGCGTTGGAAGTTTGGAAGTCTGGAAGTTCGGAAGACAGCGAACACGGTATTTCTTCCAATCTTCCTCCTCTTCTACACTTCCTCAAAACCTAAGATTGCTTAACAGGAAAAATATAAGTTAACGTTTTATAGCCTCTCTCGGAGTGAGTCCATCAACCCATCTGGCGGCTCAAATGGGAGATCAACAATCTCGTTTGTTATCCCGCTGTGGTATATCCCTAAGATGAGGTTATTCTCAACGAGGGACTGTTTGAGATGCGTCGGGTGCACCTTATTCTCATTTTCTAACCAATCAAAAATGGCTTCGGTGAAGTTCGCCTGCGCGACGACATCTTGCTCCCCGTAGTTCAGTGGACCGCCCTCATAGCCACCGTCCAATGTTGAACGTTCCCAACTGCTGAAACGCCAATGTACGAAGCCCTTCGTTCCGACAACAAACACACGTTTGTGCCCGTAGATACCCGGGTCATCGGATGCCATTTGTGCCATCTCCGTACCAAATGCAATAGAGACATGGACACCGTTCTCATACAAAGCCTGAGCGGCAGCATGCGTCGGACCGGGATGCCCACCCGCAGAATTTAAATGCTCGCTGCCAGCGATTTGGCCAAGAACCCGGACCGGATGCGCGCCGTCAATGTAAGAGGACACCAACTGTAGCACATGTCCTCCCTGCTCGGCGGATCTACTACGCGCACTGGCATCAATAAACCTAATCTCGCCGATACGTCCTGCTGCGACATCTTTTTTTAAGTCCAAGTTTTTCGGGTGGAAGTTGAGCTGTGTATTGACGACAAATTTCGTCTGCGTCTTTTCTGCTAACGCCGCAATCTGTTTCCAATCTTCGCCTTCAATAGCAACCGGTTTTTCAATAACCGCCGCTGGCACGCCGTGGTCGGATGCCTGTTTCATCAACGGATAACGGATCCTTTCGTTGCTGCTCGGAACCACAGGACTTGTGACGATATGCAAGACATCCGGCTTCTCTTTTTCAAGCATCTCATCCAAATCAGCGTAGCGTGAAGAGATACCGAAGTCAGCACCGAAGTTGTTGAGTCGTTCTTCGTTCATATCGCAGATTGCGGCGAGCTTACCGCGTTTGACGAAACGATACGCATCTGCGTGCCCACGGGCGCGACCACCGCACCCTAACATCGCAGTTTTATACATGGAACCGCCTCCTTAGTATCCGAGGTTGTATCAGATTAACAGCAGAAACTGTTTTTGTCAACGTTATTTCAGGATTCCCTGCTACGAGGAAATGTCCACTTTTTCGCCACTCTTCGCGCTGTCGTAGAGTGCATCTAAGATTTGCATGAAGACATAAGCATCTGGCGCAGAAACATCGGGTGCGACCTCACCGGCTATCGCCATGCCGAAGTGGTTCAGTTCATAATAGAAGACATGTACCTCTTCAGGCAATTCACCGTGGTCAACCTCAAGCGGTTCATCAATTGCTTCTCGGACAAATTCACCATCTTTGAAGCGAGATATACCTCCGTTTGTGATTGCGCCAGCGGTGCCGTAAAGCTCCACGGCACTCGCGGAGTCCGAGTGGCTCATCCGAGAACAGTCGATTTGGATGGTTTTTCCACCTTCGCATCCGAGGAGACCAGTAAAATAGTCCTCCGCTGCGCCTTCGGGCCCGTCATACTGCGGGTAAAGCACATGCTTTGCAGCAAATGCCCATTCCGGCTTCGGGCATCCCATCCACCACCACGTCAGGTTGAGTTCGTGTGAGTAGTGCTGCCCCAACGAACCGCCTTTCTGTCCATAGACATGCAGCCAACGACTGTTGGCATCGAAATCAGGGATGAAGTTGTATTTCCCGAAGACGCGGGCGTGATACAGGTCGCCTATTGCACCGTTGAGGACAGCGCGCCGAATCTTTCGGTTGTTTGGGAAGTGGCGCATAAAGTAGCAGAATTGGAGCGTCTTTCCGGCTTCTTGTGCGGCTGTCTCCATCTCTAAAATTTCTGGGGCGCGGATTGCGTGCGGTTTTTGGACCAAGACATGCTTACCCGCATTGAGCGTATCAAGTACCTGTTGCAGCCGACCATCAGGAGAAGTCGCGAGATAGACGGCTTCAACATTGGGATTCTCAAGCAGTTCTTGATAATCAGCATAGCGGTGTGGCACAGCATTGTCGTCGCCTGCTTGTTCACGACGGGTTGGATCACGCTCTGCGATTGCGATAACGTTCAGTCGAGATGTCGCATTGGCAGCTTCGATAGCCCGGCAGCCTGCCCATCCACACCCAACGACTCCTGTTTGAATGCGTTTGTTCGTCATAAGTGTCGTCTCCGATACTTTTCTGGAAACTGTTTAAAAAAGTTGTGTTAACTCCGAAACACTTTCAAGGACCCATGTCGGTTTCGCGACAGGATTTTCCAATTGATTGAGTTTAAACTTTCCAGTCTTAACCAAGATACTCCGCATCTCCATTGCCTGTGCTCCAACGATGTCGGAAGTGATGTCATCACCCACTACAATCACTTCACTTGGAGAGCATTGAAGACTCTCAAGTGCTAACTTGAAAAACGTCTCACTTGGCTTACCCATGACCTTGGCGGTTTTGCCCGACGCTGCTTCCAGAAGCGTCACAAATGCACCGCAATCTAAGAACATCCCCTCAGAAGAAAACCAGTAGAGTTCCTTCTGCAACGCTATCAACTCAGCCCCATCCATCAGCAGGCGAAAGGCATGATTTAAAGCGTGAAAGTCGAACCCCTCGCCGTAGTCTCCGACAACGACAAAATCAGGAGCGTTGTCATCTACTGGTATCTCCTTGAAAAACGTTTTGACGGCATCGTCAACCATAAAGTGACAACGGTTCTTAGATTGCGAACGTAAGTATTGGAGACAGGCGTAAGTTGCATTGAAAATCTCATTTTCATAGATATCAAAGCCTAACGCTTGCATCTGTGCGTGAAGCATCTTTGGCGTTTTGGCAGTCGTATTCGTCAAAAACCGGAGTTGGTACTTCTCCTGACGCAAGTAGTTGACAGTTTCGATCGCGCCGGGACAAGGTTCGCCTTTAAAATAGAGCGTCCCATCCAAATCGATCAAAAAAGCCTTCGGGTGCGTTGGTGATATTTTCTGCATTGCCCTCTCTGTGTGTTACGGTTCCACAACTTTGTAGTGTTTGACCTGTCCATCCTGAATGACTTGAATTGTGAGGCTTTTGACGGGGTGGCGGTTTGCATCGTAATGCGAAATGGTTGTTGCCCCCTTGTAATCACTGACCTTTGCGAACGCATCACGAACAGCCATCGGATCAAGCGAACCCGTTTTCTCTATTGCACGTGCTAAGAGTCGCATCGCATCGTAGCCCGACGCGGCGATACCATCTGGTGGACTTCCGAAGAGTGCTGTGTACCCACTCACGAATTCCTGCACATCCGCGTCCGGTGTCGCAACCGAGAAATTAGTCGGATAATAACTGCCATCCAATATACTATTATCCTCTAATATGCTCAGGAAGCGTTCCCTATCATCCCATGCGCTGCCACCGAGGAAGGTCGCTGTGATGCCGATCTGTCGCGCTTCATTTATTAACAGTGGGACCTCGGGTTGAAAACCGGGACAGAAGATGACATCGGGGGCGGCAGCCTGAATTTCTGTGAGCAGTGTCGTGAAAGTGTTATCGCCGACGGGATAGGCACCGCTGTAAACAATTTCGCCGCCGATTTCCTGAAAAGCTGCCTCAAATGCTTGCACGAGATCTGTCGTGTAGTCATCGCCTTGCTCAAGAATAGTCGCTGCGGTTTTCGCGCCAAGTTCATTCGGGCTCATGGCAAAATTTGCCATCACTTTTCCTTGAAATGGGTTTGGCACCGTAATGAGAAAGACATAATCTCCAGTTTCAGGGACGTTTGAACCACTGGAACCGGGAAGCATAAGCCGTTGTGCCTGTTGCGCAACCGGCCCGACTTCGACGGAATTAGTGGAGTAAACGGGACCTAATAGTGCGAAAACGTTCTCCACTTCAATCAGTTCCTTTGCGGCAGTAACGCTGGCTTCCGGCGTTGGCGGCTCAGTCGACACGGGTTGATTGTTTTGACTGATAAATTCTACCTGCATACCGAGCACCCCTCCGTTTTCATTAATTTGGGCGCGCGCGGTTTCAGCACCTTGGCTGAAGGTAGTAAAAGTGTTCGCCGGTTGAATTACGCCAATTTTTAATGCTGTTTCGGTCGGAGCGGTAGCATCGGGTTGAACCATCTGACCTACCCGTTCACATCCTGTCAAGGCGGCGAGTAGAATAACCGAAATTAGGATAAAAATTCTCATAGACATAACACAGATTTTCTCCTTTGGTGAAAATGCTTGAAAAATATTTGGATTTGTGGTAAGTTCTTACCTGTGTTCTAAAACATGATAAAAAATAGCATACACAACTGATTTTGTCAAGTTTCCAAAATATATCGTATATGATGTCCGCAAATTTTTGTTCTGGAGACACATTATGCCTAACGGCGATCCCATTTATTACCATGTTCATAAGATACTTGAAGCTCTTGGTCTTGACCTTGAGGCCTACCCTGATGAGGAAACTATTAGCCATCTTGAGTACATTCTGATTCACCTTTTGCTCACTGAAGGGCCCCGTTGCTCGGATTACAGGGATCGTATACGCGGGCTTGAATTGCATTTTGAAACCGAGAGGGATGGAAGATAAGTTTTCGCAGACGTATTTCTATAGAGATTTCGCCTCTACGGGACTGAAGAGGTTTGGGATATCCATTTCTACAGAAATTTCGCCCTACGGGGCTGAAGAAGGTTTGGGATATCCAATAGTAGTTTAAAAATTTGCAACCCACAAAGGAGCCTTTTCATGGAACTCGGTTTTTTCACAATGCCTTTGCATCCACCCGGTAGCGACACCACCAAGACGCTTGACCACGATATTGAGCAGATGGTAGTATTAGACGAGTTAGGCTACAAGGAAGCGTATGTTGGCGAGCATTTCACATTTACATGGGAGAATATTCCGTCCCCAGATCTCTTTATTGCAAAAGCGGCTGCGATGACAGAGAACATTATTTTCGGCACGGGAATCACCTGTATGCCGATACACAATCCCGCTGTTGTGGCGCATCGCATCGCGCAACTGGACCATCAAACGCACGGACGTTTTCATTGGGGTGTCGGTTCCAGTTCCACACCGAGCGATGCGGAGATGTTCATGGCTGGCGAAGACAGGCGTAGATCAACACGTGAAGGGATTGATGCCGTACTCAAGATTTGGACAGATCCAGAACCCGGACATTATAAGACCGATTTCTGGGAATTTAAGATCCCCGAGTACCGTCCGAACATTGTAAGTATGCACATGAAGCCTTATCAGAAACCGCATCCGCCAATTGCGTTGGCGGGGTCTTCCGCAAGGTCGGACACGCTCATCTTCGCTGGTGAGCGAGGCTGGATTCCGATGAGTATTAATTTAGCGCATGTTTCTACCATTAAAACACACTGGGACGCAGTGGAAGAGGGTGCGGAAAAGACTGGCTTATCGCCATGTCGCTCGACGTGGCGCATTGCCCGTGAGGTTTACGTTGCGGATACGACTGAACAGGCGCGAAAAGAAGCACTCGAAGGCACGCTCGGACGCGATTTTACGGACTATTGGTTCAAGTTATTTAGCCCGGGGAACTTCAAACCGGATCCAGATATGGACGATGCCGATATGACCCTCGAGCATCTGTTAGATACCTTGTGGATCGTTGGAAGTCCGGATCACGTTGCCAATCGTTTACGCGAACTTTACGATGAAGTCGGTGGTTTTGGAGTCTTACTCGCCATGGGACACGAATGGGAACCGAAGGAGCAGTGGTTGAACTCAATGACACTTCTCAAGAACGAGGTGATGCCGCAACTCACGGATTTGACATAAGAGTGTTGGGTTTTACTGGGTTTCTGGTTGAGGCGGTGCTTCCGGTGGCAAGTTGCTTTTCTATGATTTCTTAGGGTTTTGAGAGTATCCGTTCTATCCAATCTACGGAACTGACTTAAGAGTAATCAACACACATCCTGCGTCGTAATGTCGGACAAGGAGTAATTTCATGGATACCCTCATGGCAGGTGCAGCCGAGACTGTGATTACCTCCATAAAGGACAAGCCCGAAGTTTACGCCGAACTGTATGCGCGAGCATTGGTGCTTGCCGATGGCGAAAAACAGCTCGCTATTGTGACAGCCGACTACGGACAGTTTCCACTCCAGTACAATAAAGCACTACTCGATGCCATCCAGAAAGCAACAGATATACCGCCAGAGCATATTGTTATCAACTGCAGCCATACACATAACGCCCCGGGTGTTGATGGACGGTGGATAACAGAGGCATCCGAAGCGTGGTTGGCGACGTGTCTTGCCGGATTGGTAAAAGATGCGATAAACGCACTTGAACCTGCAACATTGCGGTCAGGACGCGCGCCTGTCCAAATCGGCTACAATCGTCGCCTGATGAACGAAGACGGCTATATTACAATGGCACCGAACCCGGAAGGTCCCGTTGTGCCGTGGGTTGATGTGTTAGGTGCCTATGATGAAAACGGAGATATCATCGCGGTATTATTCTCACATGCGGCACATCCGGTGATTGTCCACTGGTCGAGCGAGGAGATGGGTGCGGACTTCCCCGGTTATGCCGTTGAACATCTGCGCAATTTCTTGGACCTGAAGCCGGGAAGTGTTTTGCTGTTCGCACAAGGCTGCGCGGCAGACATCAACGGGTATCCATTGCGAGGTGGTTTTGATGCGTGCGATGTCGCTGGATTCGCACTCGCATTTGCGACACACCAAGCGTTAAAGACTGCGAAGGAGATCCCAGCAGCACCCCTTAAAGCGTGTTCTAAACTCGTCAATTTGCCGTTCCGAGATCCACCATCGGTTGCAGAATGCAAGCAGTTAATCGAAGAATTCCCCGATGACGAACGCTATGTTGCTTTATTGGAGGTCGCTAAAAGTGGCGAGAAACGCACCTTACCCTTCCCAATGAGTGCGTTTGCAGTCGGCGATGCGCTCTGCTTTCTGTCTGTATCGCACGAACTCTTTTCGGAGTACCAACTTTTTGTAGAGGAAGTGTCCCCGTTCTCACACACATTTGTTTTTGGATACACAAACGGCAGTGAGGTCTATATTGCGACCAGAGCGGCTTACGAGTTGGGGTTGAAGGCGGGTTATGAGGCGGGTCCGCGGAACCATGCGCTTAGTGGTCCGTATCGGTTGGCGTTGTTGCCAGCGGTTGAAGAACAGATTCATGCGGAGATGACGGATCTGTTGGCGCGACTTAAAGTTCGCGCTTAACTATACATTTGTGGAAAATGGGGTTAAGCAATTTTGATTAAATTTACGTTGCAACGTTATAGAGCGTTTTTTCAACAGAATATTAGACTGTCCTGCGCTAGGCGCGTTGGTCTAAAAACACAGGAGTAGTTTATGAATCCGAAAATTTTTAGGTTAACACTATGCGTATTACTCGTCCTCTCAGTCGCTTACCTGTCTGTGGGGGTGAGAGCGGAAGATGTCGGAATAACTGAAGAACCGATGCCTACACTTAAAGTGGGCCTGATTCATCCGTTGCTAAATTACGCTACTTTTGGCGACGGAGCAAAACTCGCCTTAGCCGAAATCAACAAGGCAGGGGGTGTTCTTGGGCGGCAAGTAGAACTTATTTATAAAGTAGAAACAGGAACGATTGCTGATTCTGCAAGAGAATTAGCTGAAATGGAAAATGTTGTGGCTATATTAGGTCCGATGTTTTCAAGTAGTGCTGTTAAAGTTGGACCGATCATCAATATCCCTGTCATTGTGGGTGCAACAGGTGCCGACGTGACGAATACTGGGAATGATCCGAGAGATTTTCTCTTTCTGGTGGCGAATTCAAATGCCTTGCAAGCGAAAGTGATGGCAGGTTTTGTGGTGAACGACCTCGGCAAGAAAACTGCAGCGATGATTTGGCAGAACGGGGATGTCTACTCTAAAGGTTTCGTTAACGCATTTGATGAGAATTTTCAGAAACTTGGTGGTCGCATTGTTGCCAATCAAATCTATGAACAAGGCGATATAATGTTTGATGGGCAACTTGGGATTATCAAAGAGGCAAACCCTGATGTCCTGCTTCTGGCAAGTTTTCCGCCAGAGAGTCCGATGATAGTGAAACAGGCACGAGAGATGGGCATTAAGTCGACGTTTATCGGCAGCGATGGTTGGGATGATTCGTTGATGTTAGATATTTTAGAGGATAACACGCCTCTTGAAAATTCCTACTATTGTAGTATCTCGGATGAACTTGCTGCAAATTTTATGGATGCTTATGAAACCATGTTTAAAAATCAGCCTATTGGTATTGCTCCGTTAGGTTACGATGCGATGAAGTTATTGGCAATAGCGATTGAAAACGTGGAATCAACAGACCCTATTATGATTCGGGATGCAGTTGCTGCTATCACTGACTACCAAGGGGCGACAATTATTTCGAGCTTTGATGGTAACCGTCATCCTGTCAAACCTGCTTCGGGTATCCGCGTGTTGAAAATTGTTGACGGTCAACCGCAGCAATACACTATTGTGAAAGCGAGTGAGTAAGTCGAGGAGTATTCAGTTTTAGATAAATTATACGTTGAAATACCCACGTGAAAACTCTACCGAGTCTGGGGATTAACGACTGGTTGTGGCGTGAGAAGTAACGTCATGCGACGATCCTCGGTTAGGTATCGGTTGACGGCGGTGGCAACATCAGCGGCGGAGACATCGGCGAATGCACTCGCGAGCTGCGATAAGTTCCCACCAAATTGGTATTCTATTGTTCCCCAACGCACACCGAGCTGAAGGAGCATCAGAGCCTCCGGCACATTCTCTGGTTTATATTGCATGAGCGTTTTCATGTCCGGCGGTGCACCGAGTTCCTTGGAAAGGGACTGGGCAACCATAGGGACCTGCGTGTTGTTTTCCGGTTGTTTTAATGGGTTCATCAACTGCCGTACCCGCTGCTTAACCTTTTCTATATCTGTACCCAGTTTGAGTGAGGCACTGACGTATAAGTAGACCTGTTCAGGTGTAACGAGATCAACACCACAGTGAATGTAACCTGTCAATTCCTTCAATTGGGCATCCTGTGTGCAGGCTAACCGCCACATCAGACTCGCTATATAGAGCGCGGGGTAGTCTTTGTTTTCAGGGTGAGGAATTGGGTAGGTTTCCATGTAATGGGTTACATTGATATCCCAAGTAGCATTTTGATCTTTTGCTATTTCTGGAGGGACTGTTGGCGTGGGAAAGGCTTTCTCGGTTAAGTTAATAGTTCCGAGTTGTGTTTCCATAGTGTCTTTCAGTGTCTCGGGATCAACACCACCAATGACGCACAAAAGGACGCTATCAGCTTGGACGAGATGCTGATCGCGATAGTCTTGGAGTTCACTGAGTTGTGCTGATTGAATGCCTCGGCGCATCGCTATATCGGTTTCACCATGTCGAAAGACTTGATTCCACGCAACATCTGCCAACTTATGCGTTGCCAAGTTCGTTTCGATATAGTCAAACTGGGACAAGACTCTTGGGAGTTCCTCAGCAAGACTTTCTGCTGAAAACGGCAGTCTGGAAAGCCATTTCGCATGTCGTGCTAAACTCTGGGTCCATGTATCTTTCCCGCCCCAAGACTCTAAGCGCATGTTATCAGCCATTGTTTCGGCGTTACTTGTTTTGAAATCAATGGGTCCTGTGGTTCGGACGGTCAGATGATTAATGAGATGGCTCCAATATGCCCTTGCTTTCCCATCAGTGACGAGTCCAAGGGGCAGATAACTGAAAATACCGACATCCGTGGAATTTTCGACATGGAGATTGACAACTCGGATACCGTTGCTTAACGTAAAGCGCGTCACTTTAGGTGTGGTATTAGCACTAAGCAGATTAGGGAAGTCCTCTGATGCATTAGGTGCTAAGACTTCCTCAGAGATCTGTGAGTCTACACTACTGTTTTTACCGGGGGTGGCAGCCTGCCCGATTTGATTTCGCACAGCCGGTTTTGCGTCGGTTTCAAGAACAACAGCCGCCTCAATAATTTCAATAGTAGGCTCGGCTTGCGCCTCAAAACTATACGGTCGCTGGAATCTGACGAGGTATTGATGACCTGCACCGAGCAGCAATATAATCAAAACCGTAGCTGCACCCAAAGACACCCATGGCAGTAACGGTTTTCCGGTCGGAGAAGCTCCCGGTTCTATGTCAACAACTTGCCGCATGATGTTTTCAAGTAGGTTACCAGACAATTGCAAGCCGCCAAGCGTTTCGTTAATCAAGAGTTCTTCCGACGCTTGTAAACGCTCCCGCGCCCGTTGGAGCCGACTCGTAATCGTATTCACTGATACCCCAATGAACTTGCTAATTTCCCTTGTAGACATCTCGCCGAGATAGTAGAGTGTCACCACAGTCCGCTCGCTCTCTGGCAATTTTTCCAGAAGTTGCTTGACGATTTCATGACGACGCTCGGTTGCTTCTGTCTCGCGTTGTTCCAACATATAACGCTCATAAGTTAGTTTATCTATTGCTTTCACAGACGCGTCCCCCAGCGGTTGCATCGCAGGTCTCTTCTTTCGGAGCCAATCGGTGCATAGATTATTTGTAATGACATAGAGCCATCCAGCAAATTGATGGGGATTCTTGAGTGTGGAGAGTTTTTCATAAGCTTGAAGGAAAGTGTCTTGCGTAATTTCCTCAGCATAATGAAAATCACCGATCTTCCGCCATGCGAGGGCGTGAACACTCTTTTGGTATTTTTGAACCAAGGTGCTGAACGCCTCATCGTTGCCAGACAAGATGCTGTGAATCAACTGAACGTCATTCTTCTCCATCAGAACCCCCCATAATGCATCAACACAACGACTGAATTTCTACTAATGCCTCATATCACTCCAACGTCCGCGGTGTGAGAAGCAATGTCATCCGTTCATCTTCGGTCAGATACCGATTGACAACATCGGCAACATCCGCCGCGGAGATATTGGCAAACGCCTTCGCCAGGTGCGGTAAAGTATCGCCATATTGATATTCAAGCATACCCCACTGTAAACCGATATTCCCAAGCATCATAGTTTCTGTCATACCTGCAGATTTGTATTGCTGCATAACCATCGTTATGTCCGGCGGTGAACCGAGTTCCATCGAAAGTGCCTGGGCGTACATCGTTACCTGCGCGTTGTTCGCTGGTTGCTTTAGTTGGTTTATCAACTCTCTAATCCGCTGCTTAACGTTTTCTATATCTGTATCCGGTTTGAGCGAAGCACTGACATATAAGTATATCTGTTCAGGCGTGATAAGGTCAACCCCACAGAAAACGAGTCCAATCAATTCCTTCAATTGCACATCTTGCATGCAGGCTATTCGCAACAGCAGACTCGCCATATAAAGTGCTGGGTAGTCTCTGTTCTCAACGTTGGGTATCGCGTAAGTTTCCATGTAGTGGGTTACGTTGATATCCCAAGTGACAACTTGGTCATTCGCTGTCTCCGATGCTGCTGTTGCTGGCGGAAGTGTTTTTGCCATTAGGTTGATAGATCCGAGTTGTTCTTCGATTACTGGCTGTAGTGTTTCCGCCTTAACTCCACCGATGACACATAAAAGCACCCGATCCGCTTGGAGCAAGTGTAGATCTCGGTATTCCTGTAATCCACGCAACTGTGCTGATTGAACATCACCGCGCATTGATATGGCGGTTTCACCATGTCGAAAAACTTGATTCCATGCAGCGAACGCCCATTTGTGCGTCGCTAATCTCGTTTCAGTAGCGTCAATCTCGGACAAGGCCTTCGGTAACTCCTCGGCTAAACTTTCTGCTGAAAATGGCAATCCAGAAAGCCATTGTGCGTGTCGTTTCAAACCCTGTGTCCAATTATCGGTGTTACCGATGAAATCCAAGCGCATGTTATCAGCCATTGTTTCTGCGCCACTCGTTTTGAAATCAATGGGTCCTGTGGTTCGGATTGTCAAGTGTTCAATCAGATGGCTCCACTGTGTTTTTGCTTTTCCATCCGCAACAAGCCCAAGGGGCAAATAACTGAAAATCCCCACATCTGTGGAATTTTCAACATAGAGATTGACAACCTTAATGCCGTTGCTTAATGTAAAGCGTGTCACCTCAGGCGGTGCAGCGGAAGCGAGAGAAAAATTGGCAAGGATAAGGAATGCGACGATGGCGTGTTTAATTCTGTTAATCATCTTTTTACCTCCAAGTGTTAGGTATCCAAAATCTTGTAGGACCACGTTAGCACATAGGGTATTTCCCCATGTCTTCAATCGTCCCTCACGTTAGTTTAAAGGGTTTACCCATACACCTTCTTAAATTTTGGGAGACAGCGGGTAAACAGTGCAACAGCCTCTATATCTTGACGTTCAGGTGAAAACTGATAAACATCGTTGCCTTTTCTTTCATAGGAAAGCGCGTAGAGTCCGCTTGCCTGCCGACCGATCGCTATAACTCCAAAAGCATTTCCACCGACCCGAGGGGTTACCCCAGTTGAACCTGTAGAAATAGCGATAAGCCCAACAGCAGCGGCATTTCCAAAAGCGAAACCCCCCGCGGATATTACACCGATCGAGATGATCCCGCAAGATACGGTGCCAATAGCAATCACACCACAAGAAACAGCACCAATCGAAACAACTCCAAAAGAGACCGCTCCGAAAGAGACAATACCGGATGAAATTGCGCCAAAAGTTATGTCACCCAATAGAAATGGCGTAATTTCGGTTTTGACAAGTTCTAAATATGCCGCTATGCCGTACGCCAAGAAAGGCAAGAAAGCCAAAATCAATAAAACTGCTTCCGATATATGCCACCTTAGAATGTACGCGTCAAACGTTTTTTTGAAAGTTTCCGAGTTAAAAGTTTTTGACATCTTTTTTCTCCTATTTATAGGACTGTAGAATTCAGGTAAACCACATAAATACTGAAGCAAAACACATAGTATCGTTAAAACGAAACGATTGTTTTACCCTTTGATTGTCTAATGACGTAATTTGGGTACTGAAAACGTGCATAATCTGAAAAAAAATGAAAATTATCTGAATTTTTTAGCCGTTTTTCTCCAAAGGTCGGATTTCAAACGCGCAATAAACCGCCGACTGCGTAGGGACCCGGAGCACTCACATACAATACCACAGATGTTGTTATTTTTTTCTTAGATGTTGATTAATGAGGACGAGACAGGGACGAGATCCAAAATATTAACAACACTGTGCCGATTGAAATCATATATTAAGTATTCTGGATTCAAATGGTTAAAAGGAGTGTGGGATTTGAAATTCGGTTGCTACCGAGATAACGTTCATCTATAGTAAACGATACACGTCAATCGGCGCGCCTACAAAGCGCGCCTACCAGTGGGTGTTCATGTAATTTTAACGTGAATTCGCTTAAAAGTAGGTCTCTAACTTCGCACGCGCGTTCGCGACACCCTCAACAATTGGCTGCGGTGTTTCTGCCTGCAATCCCAAATAGATGAGCATGATTTCCTCAGTGTAGCCGACACGCTCTATCTCCTGACAAATGGCAGGAAAATCCATCTCCGGTGCCCAGAACGGTTCGCTTCCTGTCTTTGAATCCACACCGCAGTTGAAATAGACACTGAACAACCGTTCTGACAAGGTGCGCAAGGCAACAACCGGATCGTCTCCGGCGCGATGGAAATGAAACGGACTGTAGTAGAAGCCGAAATTTTCGGAGGGGATCGCACTGAGGATCTGCTGCGTGCGTTCAAGGTTGTAAGCCAAGCTCCCTTCGTGCGCGTAGAGCATAAGAGTTAGATTCCGAGCCTGTGCTTCTTCAGTGACCGTTTTGAGATGACCGATGATCGTTTTAATCTCGCGAGTCGCGGCGGTCTCGTTCCCACCACTTGCGATGCTGACCATTGGAATAGAAAGCCTCTGGGCAGTGTCGAGAATAGAGATTAACGCCTCAAGCCCGTCCGGCGCATCAACCGCTACCGTGCTCAGCATAGATTTGAAACGGACTCCGGTCTCTTCTCGAAGCGCGTCAATCGTTTCGGCTTTCACATCCGAGAAATGGGATTGGGCGAGTTCAATGGCAGACACGCCTTTTTGGGATAACTCGCCGACAAACTCCGCTAAAGGAAAAGGGGAGAATGGGAGGGTGCTTGCACAATAGGTTCTCATTTTATCACTCCTGGGATGCCTTCTTCTACAGGCATATCACCTCTACAGGGTCCAAGAACAAACTTATGGTAAAGGGCAGCATTATTTGACGATTATAGGAAGGCGAGGATACAATCCTCGCCAGCGGCGGTGAGGCGTTTGTTCCATACACCAACATAAGGGCGAGGATACAATCCTCGCCAGCGGTGGTATGGGTGTTTTTGCTGCTGATGGCTATTTACCCATCGCTTTTAGCGCGCTTAGGCAGCGTTCAACAGCCTCAAGCGGTGGGTAGGCATCGCTTTCATACTCGACGATATACCACTTCGTGCCACCGGTGGTTTCGCAGACTCGGAAAATTTCATCCCACGGCACGCTGTCTTCACCAATAATAGGACGGAAACCGGCGTGTCTGTCCGCTTCGCCTGCTGATTCGGTGTACGGTTTGAGATGCACTGTACCAGCACGTCCGGGGTATCTCTCCAGAATACCGACGAGATCAGCACCGCCAGACAGCGCATTGCCCATATCCAGTTGCATCACAACGCCTTCGTTCGTGCTACCGAAGAAGGTATCCCACGGTTGTTCGCCGTCAAGCGGCGTAAATTCGACGTGATGGTTATGATAGCCGGTTACCATATCGTGCGCTGCGAGTTTATCGGCGATTCCATTGAAAACATCGGCTAATTTTAGCCAATCCGCGCGCGATTGACGAAGTTCACCGGGGATACCGGGAACGATGACATACGGGTTTTCTAAGACCTTGTTGAATTCAATCGTCTCATCAAGCGTGTCTTCTTGGACGAGGTTGAAGGGTGTGTGCCACCCACAGCAGATTAAGCCAAACTCGTCAAGATAACCTTTTAGTTCTTGGGCGGAATGTTGCGGTGGACCGGCGAATTCAACGCCTTCATATCCCATCTCAGCGACTGCCTTTATTGTGCCGCGAACATCTTCTGCCAACTCATTTCGGACGGAGAATAGTTCTAAACCAATCGGTACTCTTGCCATGATTTTCCTTTCTTTTATACTGAAACACCAACGGGCGATAAATCGCCCTACTACAAACGTTTCTATTAGTCTCTCTATCGTGCAGTGTAATTGGGTGTGAGTGGACAGGTTCGGTGAAGTGCCAATAACGCCACTCGTGCTAAACCGTGAATCAGGAACGCTGCTCCCATCTGTGATTCATACCAGTCAATCCCTGATGCACCGTACGGAAGCGTCTCTGGGAAATAGACTTCTAACACTGTATCGGCAAGTTCAATGCCGCCTTCTAACCATACCGATTCACCTGTGATGCCGTAGAGATCGGCGAACAACTCCAGCGTAAGACCTGCATCCGATGCCGGAATCTTAAACGCTTCCGTCTGAACGCGATCAACCGGAAATTTCTCATCAAGATAGGTCGTGCCAACGGTGCGTGCGTATTCCATCAATTTTTCATTCTGTGTCAATCGCCAACCAGCAAGACAAAGCACCCCCGTGCTGCAGGAAGTCCCGGCACCGTAGACACTCCCCCAAACAGACATACGTTCAACAACTCGATTCGTCTTACACTGGCATAAACTGATGAATTCACGAGTTTCAAGATTATGCGGGGCAGCGAGGAATCCGTCAATGTAAACCAAGCCGTATTTCCGCATCTGGTCTGCCAAATCTGGTTGGAGCGATTCTATCAACGCTGCGGATTCAAGTAAACTAATCCCCAACGAGAACGTTTGCGTGGGAGCATTATTCTCAAAAAAACGTTCATCGTCCTTCGGTGAGCGACTCTCAATACGTAAAAGCCCACGGTCATCCCGTTTTTCCCACCAGTAATCGGTATAATTCTGAATCTGTTGAAGGGTTTCTGGACGCTGGTCTTGCGTATACGCGAACGCCAAATCGAAGATGTAAAAACCTGAGTGCCTCGGAAAATCACAGGCGCGACTCCCGCGAACGAGATGCGCTTTTGTGTCGATATTCGCATGACGGATGTATTCAAGCCCGTCGCCTTCGGTCCAATGATAGTTCAACCCATCGGCGAAACTTTGGACACAGGCAGGGTTAAACGTATTCAATTTTTGCCAGATCCAGAGTGGTACCTTGCGAAGATGATCGTGAATTGCGGCACCACCTGCCGGATTCCGCGAACACCCGACCCGTTCCTCAATCAGTTGCCAAAAGGAATGCTCGCCCCAAGGGAACAATCCTGTTGTCGTATTCGTGCAATTCTGAGCAAAGTGCGCCAAATACCAATCCACGGCTTCAACGTACTCCGGTTTCGATTCAGTTTCAGCGAGCGCGTTCATCGTGGCGAGCAACGGCTCATCATGGATCAGATTAGAACCGCGGTGTGCTCGGTCTCCATCTCTTTGTCCGGGAATCTTCGTCGGCTTCTCCGTTAGCATCTCACCCGTCTGCGGATGCAGAATGGACGGGAACAGCCCTTTGTATGGTTTACTGCTTTCGATGATCAGATCAATAGCGTTGCATATTTTGTTTATCATTGTTTCGGGTTTCATCAGAAATGATACCTCCGCACTGTTGAATGGAAAACATAGTATCATGAATGCATTAAAAGGTCAAATGTAGAGCCATTTGGTTCCAGGTTCGTTTAGTTTTCTCTTTTGTAGCGTATCCTGTTAGGTTGCGCTAATTGATGCGAAGTATCCAAAGTTCATTATTACCTTGTCATTTGATGTTTCGTGTTGTATAATCACCATATAGTTTGGCGATTTTTGATTGATAGGAGAGACTTATGCACGTTGGACTTATGGTTGGGACGATTCGGCGGAAAACGCTCGGGGCGACCTTGGACGCTATTGTGGAACACGATGTCCACCATCTACAATATCATGTGCCTGCGGGGCTGTCGCTTGCGGAGGTTCGCAAGGAGATAGACGACCGACAGATTACGATCTCGGCACTTGGGGGCACCTATAACATGATTGATCCCGATGTTGAGAAACGCCACGCCGGTTTACGGATGCTGCGTTCCGTTGCCGAGCAATGCGCGCCGATGGGAACATCGGTAATCACGATCTGCACCGGCTCACGTGACCCGGACAGCATGTGGCGCGCCCACCCCGATAACAATACACCGGAGGCGTGGCGTGATCTCGTTGAATCTATGAAACAGGCACTGGAAGTCGCGGAGGAATACGAGGTGACGCTCGCACTCGAACCCGAAGTGGCGAACGTTGTGGATTCTGCGCAGAAAGCGCGGCGTTTGCTCGACGAGATGCAATCGCCCTACCTGAAGGTTTGTATGGACGGTGCGAATATCTTCCATAAAGGTGAACTGCCGAAAATGAAAGAAATCCTTGATGAAGCATTCGCACTGCTCGGTGATGACATCGCGCTTGCACACGGGAAAGACTTGGATCGCGATGGGCAGGCAGGACACCTCGCTGCTGGGACAGGGCTGCTGGATTATGATCAGTATCTCGGTTTGCTAAAGGAGAGCGGTTATGACGGTGCTGTTGTGCTGCACGGTTTGTCAGAAGAGCAGGTGCCGTATTGCACGGGATTTTTGCGAGAGAAGATTGAAGTATTATAGAAAACGTATTGTTTCGTCAAGTGGCAAAATGAGGTATATTGAAAATCAACATTGTGGTTACGGCACGACGGAGCGTGCCTACTACTTTTAATCTCAAAAACATTGTGGTTACGGCACGACGGAGCGTGCCTACTACTTTTAATTTCAAACTGTTCCTGACATCCGTTCTGCCAATCGCGCAAGTGCAGGTGAAGTGTCCAACTTGTCAAGTTCTGCTTCAATCACGGTAAAATGTTCTGTCTCATCAAGAGCAGTTCTGATGGCTTCATCAAATTCGCCTTCGGTCCGGACATGGAATCCGCGTCCGGTACTGAAAAGTGTTGGCATGCAGCTATAGTTCCAAGCCCCAATATCGTTAAAGGAACCTTCAAGGAGATGTCGTTCCGTACCGTACCCGTGGTTGTTTAAAATAAGGACAATCGGATTGAGTCCGTAACGTGCAACTGTTGAGAGTTCAGTGCCTGTCATTTGGAAGGCACCATCCCCGACAATAACGAGACATCGGGTGTTTGGCATGCTGAATTGCGCGCCAACGGACGCTGGCACCGCGAACCCCATTGAGGTGTAGTAGGCAGGACTGATAAAATTGGTGTGTTGATGAATTCGCAACTCCACAGCACCGAATAAACTATCACCAACATCAGCGATAACCGTTAGTTCATCATTGATGAATTCATTGAGATGTTGGAAGAGTCGGCGCACTGTTAGAGGTGCCTTGGGTTCGACCTCGAAAGGTCCCGCATCTGGCAATGCCCATCCTAAATTCGGTTTCCTGCGTCTTCGGAGTTTTGGCGAATTGATGCCATCAATAAAGTCATCAAACATTACCTCTTCATAGGTATGATAGCGGACTGAGATTTTTTCCGAGGTGGCGTAGATGGAATGGGCGCGGTCAAGGTTCGCGGTGTAAATTCCAAGATTCACGTCGGTCATGAAAGCACCGAGGATAATCACACAGTCCGAATCCTCAACAAATTCCCTGACCTCGTTCCTTCCCATTGCGCCTTCATAAATACCCAAGTAAAGCGGGTGTGCTTCCGGCATCACCGATTTTCCGAGGAGCGTCGCTACCACCGGAATCCGCTTTTCTTCGACGAGTCTAAGCAATTTATTTTGATAGCCGAATCTGTGGAGTTCTACTCCCGCGAGGATGACAGGTCTTTTACTGTGATTAATGAAATCAACAGCCTCTTCAACAGCAACATCCAATGTTTCTGGGTCGCTGAGGTGTCCACCGGTTGAAGGACGCTGGTAGAGCGTGCCGCGGACATCTACCATGTCGCGTGGAAGTTCAATATAGCCGGGGCGTTTATAGCGATACACAGCATCAAGCACGCGATCAATTTCATTGAAAGCCGTAAAGGGTTCATCGAGTAATGCCGTTGCGACGGTTATCTCGTCGTAGATCCGTTGCTGTGTATGGAAGTCTCGAACCTTGTGGTGTAGAAGTGCATCCTTCCCGTGTTCTCTAATGCCGGGTGCACCACTAATAACAACAACGGGCGATTTCTCGGCATAAGCACCTGCAACGGCGTTCACCATCGATAGCCCCCCGACACAATAGGTGACACAAGCCGCACCCATGCCTTTTATCCGCGCGTAGGCATCCGCTGCATAGCCTGCTGCGTCCTCGCGCGTCATGCCGATGTGCTGAATTGAACTCTGTTCAATAAGGTTATAGAACCGCAGCACATAATCGCCGGGGATGCCGAAGATATGTTCAATGTCGTAGCTCTCCAGTTTTCTGATTAGATATTCGCCGATGGTTGGGGGTCTGTTGAACATGAGAGCACCTCGTTGTGTGTAATTGTTTTTAGTAGTTTATCGTATTGCACCGTTATTAGCACGGCTCGGGGTTTATGATTGTTTCAGTTTTTCGATTTCTGTTGCTGTGAGACCCGTTGTTCGTGTAATAACGTCGGTGCTTATGCCTTCGCTAATCAGTGCGCGTGCAATATCTTCCTTTTCTTTCTGCCTCACATCTATGAGAGTATCTTCCCAAGACTCTTCATCTTTGAGGACCCTGCGCTCCGCTGGTGAGATGTTGTCCCGTTTAACCGCCTCAATCACCCTCTCGAAAATTGGGGAGTTGTAGTGGCTTTCATCTATCTCACCATCAAGGGAATCCAACACGAGTTCCAACCACGTTTTGATGCCAGATGGCGTTTTTTCATTAACCATACGTGGCACTACAAACACAAGTTGATGCGGATAGACTTCGACTTTACGGCTAAATTCGTTGATTGGATTGAAATCTGTGATGGCAACACTAAAGTCAATTTCGCTCTCACTATACGGACTTGTTAGGACGACAATTGTGTAAACTGTCCGATCAAACTGGTACGCTTTGCTGTTTTTTACCTGTTCGACGAGGTTAATAAGATGATAATATAGGAAACGGTCATAGAAGTGTCGCTCTTTGACATGTTGTATCTCAACGACAATACGAGATTCCTGGTCCTCAGCAAACAGATCGTATTCAATATCAACCTGCCCAATGGGTTCAAGGAATTTGTAGCCGCGATGTACCTCATCGGTATGGAATTTGATACCTAAGACATCTTCGGCAAATTGACAGAAGATCTCTGGTTGGCTGAACGCTTTTTTAAAAGCGGTGTCGTATCTTAAGGGGATAACTTGCGTCATTTTGTCTTCCTTTTTATAAAATTACATCTCATCACCAAATAAATTTCAGACGGGTTCCTTCCGTGTTTTTTCTATTAAGTAACCTAAGTTGCCACCTGTTTGTGTACATAGCACTCCGCTGGAGTGCAAGAAGTTGTGGACCCCAGTTTCTATAGATATACCACCCCGCTGGGGTGCGGAAAACACCTAAACCCCTCGTTGGAACGTTCAGAATTTGTTAGTAGCAACTTGGGTTATTAAGTATTTCCCCGACTTAAGTCTATCAAGTGCGAATTCGTAATATGCTGGCACGATCTCGAAGCCTATGTAATGCCGTCCCTTCATTTTGCTGACAACAGCAACCTGTCCGGAACCTAAAAACGGATCCAGAACAACATCTCCTTTTTCACTGGAATAATCAAGGATTTTATCTATGAGTTCTGCTGGCAATTTCGTTGGCGTTTTGACTGCACCTTGCCAATATTCTCTCTTGATTTCCCAGACATCCTCTTTGTCCTTGTAGTGTGCCGACCCACCATTTTCAGTTTTTGCGTCCTTGTCAAATCGACGATAGGGATAAAATTTTCGTTTCTCATCGTTTTTGCACAAGAAAAGACAGTGGTAGTGAGAGGTTACGTACTTACGTTTCGTAACAACACCAAACTGGTATTTCCAAATGAGGTGATTGACTGTGATAAGTTGACACTGATCAATTGCTATGAGAAGGTCTTTTAGATAGTTCCAACCGGAAAAGATGTACATACTACCAGAATCCTTTAGGACTCTTGTTGCAGCGGAAAGCCAGTCAAGCGTAAAAGCAAGATAATCCCTTCCTTCAATTTCGTTGTAACCCTGAAGGACACGATCCCCTTTTCGGTTATAGTTGTGGCGAGTCGCTTTGAAGTCGATGGCAAAGGGCGGATCCGTTATGATGAGGTCAACACATTCATCCGGCATTTCGGACATCAACGCGATGCAGTCGCCCTGCTTGATGGTGTCAATGTATTCAGGATGTTTCATTTCCTTTGCCTTTTTCCCGAAGCGCGCGTTCGGTTGCTAACGATGTGTGTACTGTCCACAATCCTTCCTCGAAGGTAGCAGCGATGTCAGCGTTTTGCTTTGGTAAATCTCGATGTATATGGTAATCCTGAGCTGGCAGACATCTATTTTCATAAACGCGTTGCACGGTCCGTTCATCACCGAAGTATTCCTTATCACGCTTGATCGCTCGATTCATAATCACAGAGGTGTCCACCTCTAACCAGACCGTAAGATTCCACCAGTGATAAAGTTCTTTCCGCAGCAAAAAGACCCCTTCAACGAGAACAATGTCAGGTGTGTCCTTGGCTACACTGTTTGGATCGATTGAAGGCATAGGATACCTCACAGCTTTAAGCGTCTCCACAAGCGTGGGATAGTCAAAAGCACACTCAAAATACTCCATGAATTCGGGCGTTTTTGGTGTCCGAAGATGTCGGGGAATTAAGAAAGCATCCATTGACAACAATTTTACGCTCATGGTCAAATCAAGACGATCCAGTTGCTTGCACACATCAACAGCGAGGGTTGACTTTCCTGCACAATCAGGCCCGCTTAGTGCAACCAATTGTGGAGCACGAGATTGTGAAGAGCAGGTCTGGATTTTCTGCGCGATGTACGCTGCGAACTCATCTTGGGACATCTGCTGATCTGCCATCTGTATTTATAATCATTCCACCTCTACGTGGCTGTTAAGATTTCGAGGAATGCTGTCATGTATCCGATGGCGTATGCGCGTCCGCGGTGTCCCCAGCCTGTATCATCGACAATGTGAGGGACATGGTCGGTAATCATGAAGCCTGTAAAGCCGACCTCTTTGAGTGTGCGCATCACGTCAAACATATCGCAATTGCCGTTGTTAACGAAGGATTCAGCGAATTTTGGGACATGCCCCTGGACATCTCGGAAATGGACGTAGAAGATTTTATCACGCTCGCCGAAGTAACGGATTGCGTCCGTAACACCCGGTCCCATCTCTGACCAGGAACCGACACAGAAGTCGAGTCCATGTATCGGGCTGTCAGCGATTTCCATTCCGCGTTTGAAACCTTCAAAGTTACGGAACAGGCGAGGCACCCCCGCAAGGGATTCCACGGGTGGATCGTCGGGATGGAGTGCGAGTTTAACGCCTGCCTCTTCTGCGACCGGTAGGATGGCGTTCATGTAGTACTCGTAATTCTCCCACATTTCGGCTTCACTGTAAACACGGCCGTGCGTTAAAGGCGCGTCTTTAACTTGCTCCATATCGAAACTGGTAACGGCGGCACCGCCTCTCCCCGGCGTGGTTCGGGAGGTTCGCCAGACTTCATTGGGCATCCAGTGGTATCCGAAAATCTCAACACCCGCCTTACCGATGTTCTGAATCGTCGTTGCCATGTTCTGAATCTGTTCGTCTCGCCCGGGCAAACCGAGCATCGCTTTGTCGTAGAATGAGACAGGCACATTCTCAAGTGCCGCTAATCGCAGTCCAGCATCTTCTACCTCTGTCCGAAGTTGAAGGATGTCCATAAACTCCCACCGCTCTGTGCCGGGAAGTTGTGCTGTGTTGAGCAGCACATCTTCGACACCGAGTTGTTTGATAAACTTCAATCGCTCTTCGCTGAGTTCACTGAATTGACCTAAACCGAGACGCATTTTCCGAGCCATGGTTACTCCTATAGACATAGCACTCCGCTGGAGTGCTTTTAAGGAAGAATTGAGTGATAAACCTATGCGGGTTCAAAATTGTTTGTCGCTATCCAATAGAATGGTGACGGGACCGTCATTAATGAGTTCCACATCCATCATTGCCTGAAAGGTGCCACCGTGTGTTGGGACGTTCTGCTGTTTTAGGATAGTGATGAACTGCTCATAAAGTGTGTTCGCGACTTCGGGACGGGCAGCGTTGATAAAACTCGGTCGCCTGCCTTTGCGGCAATCGCCGTAGAGCGTGAATTGCGAAACGACAAGGGCAGCCCCTCCGGTTTCGAGAAGTGAGCGATTCATTTTGCCTTCTTCGTCCTCAAAGATGCGCAGATTAGCGACTTTGTTAGCGATATATTCCAGTTCCGTTGCGGTATCGTCATGGGCAATGCCGAGGAAGACAAGTACCCCCACCCGGATTTCAGAGACGAGTTCACCCTCAACTTTAACACTCGCTGATTTGACACGCTGGACAACTGCTCGCATTCTTTTAATTTTCCTTGCGGATAAGTAACGGGGTTTAAGGCTTTGACGTTTTCTGTATTCAAGCCGTCCTCCACTACGTTACGGACTACTGATTAGTTCATATTGGACGGGGGGATGGACTCTGATTGCGGGATACTGCTTACATCTTTATTAATTTTTCCTTGATAATTCTCTCGATTTTTACCCTAAAAGAGCAGGTTTCCCTCATCAATCGACTGTGCTTTCTCGCCACCGAAGGTTAAGTTGAACAGGAACCCGGGTTGGCTGTTGAATCCGAGTTGAAACGCAAGTGTATTTGAGATTTCATAGCGGAACGCGAACCCAATGAGGTTGGTTACGTGTACACCTGCATACGGGAGTTCGCGTGAGAAATCAGCGACCAACCACATGTTATCTGAGACAGCGATTTCACCACCGACTTGCCAGTTAAGGGTGAAAAAATCCGTTGTTTTGAGTGCTTTTGACGTTAAGAAAATCCCAACACCGCCATGGAGTTTAAAAAGACTGCCGATCCTTTGGCTTCCTACCAAATAGGTATTGATGCCTAAAAATGGAAACCCATCGGCGGGACTATGGTCAAGGAATTCATTGTCCGAATTGAGCCGATCATCAGCGGTGAACCCAAACTGTGCATCTCCACCAACAGAAATACTGGGTAAGTTATCATTCCGATCGGGTTTGATATTATACTTGAGTCCGATGACACCGTCAAACAACGGTTGATCGTAGACGCGACGATTGATGTTTGGATCGTCAGCGGTTTCAGTAGCAGTATTATAGAAATCGTGGACAATTTTCCTCACGCCATTGCCTGTTGAAAATGTCCCTCCGAGCAGGAGATCAAGTTCGTCGCTTAAGCCGTAAGTGAATCTGACGGGTATAAGGAACGTCTCAATCTCAAGTGTCACGCGATGGAATTCCTCAAATCCACCGATATCGACCTTTTGTTTTAGATCCGGTAGTAGGTCTACCTTGCTGTACTGAAGTATCCCAAACGAAGTGCTATAGCCGCCCTTCCCCATCGGTTCTGCGGTTTGGATCGTACTGAGATGCGAAATGGCTGGCAACTGTGCCCAAAGCGGTGTCGCTGCTGTACCAATGAAAAGAACTAAGGTAAAGATAATACGAAAGAAGACTTGTGTGTGGTGCGGTTTGTTTTTTCGAGCGTGACTTGTGCGCTCAAAACTTTCTCCAGAAAAATTAGGGTACATAGATTTATCCTTTAGCGTATATCGTTTAGGACTTACGCAATTTTTTTATGAATCCCGATATATTACGTGCATCTGGCGAGGTTACAAACCTCGCCAGCGAAGGGGCTGCGTAAGTTCTGTAGTTATTTTCAAGTGCTTTGCCGAAGTGGTCTAACTCCTATTGCGATCGCGCCTCTACGCGTGCACTTTCGTCCCGTCGTCCATCAGGTCCAGGTGTATTGTCAAAAGCGGTTATGTAGTATCGCCTAAATTCGAGTGACTGCCCGACAAGAATCGGGTCTTCACCGGGGATAGTGAAGGAGCGATCTTTAGGTCCGACTGCGGGACGCGGGAGCAATTTCCCATCTGCATCCACAGTATAGAGCTGATACCCAGCGAGATCCGGTTCGGTGTTTGGTGTCCACGAGATGACTGCATCGTATTTCGTGTTAAAGAGCGAGCGCGCTAAGTAACGTACCCGAACGTTCTTCGGGGGAGCCGGTGGCACATTCGGCACTGCCGCAGTGATCGTCGTGATCGCCTCCGCTCCAAATTCATCAACGCCAGCAACACGATAGACTTTTCGAGTGCCATCGACCTTGAAATCGTTGTCAAAATAATAGAGCCTATCTCGCTTCGGTTCGGCAACTAACCTAAAACGGAGCGGTTTGTCGTCTTCGGTGTCAAGTGCAGCGTAGACACGAAAAATAGAAAAATCGTAAGGGAATTCATAGCCTTCCCAAAAGAGTTTAATAGTGAGATCCGTTGGATCACCGAGGGTTACAGTTGGCGCAGGCGGCGGAACACTCGGTGTTGCGAGAGCAGTTTTCCAGACGCGGAGCGGTTCTTCATTTTCAGTAGGTGGATTTGCTGGATCTGGGGTTTCAACACCATTGATATCAACATAAGTGATGCGATATTCGTAAGCAAGGATCCGTCCAGCCGCATCGCGCCGATCGTTTTCAAGTCCTTGCGTATCAATAAATTCATCTGCGGGGGCATCAATAGATCCAACTTGCGTGAACGCTGTGTCTGTGCCACCTGTGGAACGTCTGTAGATACGGTATGCCTTAATGCCTTCTTGTCCGGTATCGTTCCACGTGACCCGCACCTGCTTATCCCCTGCGTAGAGTGTGAGACCGTCCGGTGCACCAGAGGTCCGTAGGTTCTCAGGATCAAGGGGGTTGGCGAAATCCTCACCACCTGTGCAGGCACTAAACAGAAGAAACGCAAAGCATACAAAAAGGCTTAGCACAGCAATCTTACCGTTGAATAATCTACTGAATAGACGCATAACTTTTTTCTCCTTAAAAAGACTTACCATAACCAACGTTCTTCAGACGGGGCGAAAATCCAATCTTAAAAAGATCGTAGAAGACTTAGACTCGCGCGCCGTGTTTGAAAATCATAGTGTGGACGCAACTGGAACGAGGTATGTGGAAGTAGCAAATTTGTATTACCAGAGAGATGATTTGCGAAACTGCTGAGGCGTGTTGGTAGGATTGGTAAGTCATAAACTGAAGAGACCGATTCATCCACAGATTCTGGTGTATTCAACTGGCTATAAATTGAGAGAAGCACGGCAAGCCCTATACATCCAAAACCAACGCGCGACACGATAGTGCTGGCATTTTTTCTCGCGAGGTAGGCATCCTTGTGTGCTTGGATGTCTGCTTGGATTGCGGCGTTGAGGTAGGCATCATAACGATCTTGGGCGGAGGCGTTGAGAAAATTTCCCCCAAATTGGAGACCCATACCGGAGGCAAAGAGTGCTATTGATAACACACGTGAGCGACGTGCAGCGTCCGCATGCTGCGTCGTTAGGATGAAGATGAAGACACAACTGCACGCAAATGCAATGTATTTTTGAACGGGATTATAACGTTTCATGTTGAGTCTGTTCCTCTGACGAAAAAAGATTCTATTTTCGTAACGATTCTGTTTCTATAAAGTTTACCTTATCTTTTGCTGGAAGTCAACGCTTTTTGTTATACCGCCAGCGGCATTCAGTTTACGGGCACCCACAAGGGGTGCCCCTACAAGATGTCCGCTTTCACCATAAAACAGCACCCACAAGGGGTGCCCCTACAAGATGTCCGCTTTCACCATAAAACAGGGGAAAAACCGACTGGTTCCGCCGTAACAACGATTTCTATTGACATTCGGCAAATTATGGAGTAAAATTAACGTGAACCTTTTTACAATAGAGATTGTCTTACTTGCAAATGGATGCTCATGCATGATCTATAAATGTGCTTCTTATGAAGTGGTGCGTTTAAGAAGTGTACCTCAAAAATGGAAACAACGGGGGAAAAGCAAATGAAATTAAAAAGTGTTAATAACCGGGCAGGTCTCATTACAAAACTTGGAATCGGTTGCGTTGTATGCCTCTTCCTCGGTTTTGGGATACTGCTCTACGCGCAAGATAAAACAAAAGCGGAGTTTATCGGTACAAAACCGGAAATGAACGCTGCTAAAATGGAAGAGATGAATGCCGCCAAAATGGAGGCAATGGCTAAAGCGAAGGAACAAGCCGCGCCACAACGCAATAGAGCCTGGGGACGGCAAAACCGTGGTAGAGCGGAAGTAGACTTCGGAGAGAACGAGACGTTTTACAAAACAATTATTGACAACAATCTCTTTCGACCTCTGGGGTGGACCCCACCAAACAACGAACCCGCATACAGTTTAGTCGGGACGGCTGTTGACGCAAACGGCAGAATATCACAGGCGACACTCCTTGAAAAGAGATCCAACCGATACCACTTTGTGAGGATAGGCACAAAACTCGGTGATATGACGGTAAAGGACATCCAAGCTGAACAGGTAATCTTGGACAAAGCCGGAAAGCCAGTCACACTGAAAGAGGGGCCCGTACAGTTTCTGACAACGAGTCGGGGACGTGAGGGCGGTAGAGAAGGTGGACGCAGCGAAGGCGATTCCGAAAAAGCAGGTAATGATGGGCGAAACCGAGGCAATCAGATGGATGCCGCAAAGCGCAGGGAAATGGAGATGAAAGAGCAGGCTGCTAATCAACAGAAATGGAGACAGGAAATGATGGAAAAAATGAAGGAAGCTTCAGGAGAGGAACGACGAGAGATGATGGAGCAGTTCCGTAGGCGACGCGGTGAAAACAGACGAGGACGTGGACGCGATAGATAGGTGCTTGGTTACTCCAAGATTTATGTGGACGGAAATAAGAAGGCGCGATTTGAAACCGCGCCTTTTTGTTTTAACCGAATAACTATGCTGCTTCTTGGGTATTCTCTGGCATGTTCTCGAGTCGAGAGAGCCAGTATCCGATATCAAACGAATCATCACCGATAAGGAAACGCCACTGCTTGATGCGGTTGACGATCTCAAGCCGTACATCGTTCCCATACCATCTGTGGTTCCTGCCCAAAGCACCGTGGACCCCCGCTGTGTCCATATCGTCCGTGTTCCAGAGTTGACACTGCCGGACTGTCGGATTGAGGCGGAGTTTGAACATATAGCGTGTCTGATCCGTCAGATTTGGTTGTGCACAGTGCCACATCCCGTGATGTACAACAAAAAGCGTCCCTGCCTTACAAGCAATGGGTAGCTGCCCAAGGAAGTTTTGATAACGCGCGATGTCTGTCTCACAGACGCGGCGATAATGGCTCCCCGGCAGAATCATCGTTCCCCCCATTTCGCGCGGCGTGTCGTGCGAAAAATAGAAGAATTGGATGTCGAAATGCATCCGCAAGTCAATTATCGCATCGGCATGCCAAATTTGTCCTATCTCATTTTGGGGACGCACGATATGAACGGCATGATGATCGTAGAGTGGGTTTTCACCGACCAGACTGTGGATAATACCCTGTACTTCTGGAAGTCGGAAGACTTTGCCGACTGCGGAGTCATCATCCCAGACTTCGTCTAAAACTGTGCCGCCGCGCCCCCGCACAATAATCCCTTCTTCCATTTCCACATGTGCGGCTTCATTTAATTCGCGAGGGATCAATTCATCGAAGCGAAGGTAACCGTCCGCAACGAAGTTCGCCATCTGTTCCGTATTGAGCAAATACTTTTTGTCAATCATTGGATTTCCTCCAATTTCTCAAGGATATATTCAAACCTGAGATATGAGGTATGATATTCCATGCCTGGATAGGCAGGAAATTGCTGTGGAAACTGAATCACCCGCCAACCGTCTCGCATAGCTTCCACAACCGAGCTATAGGGCGGTGCCTCGCTGTCACCTGTCGTATACCGTTTTTCACCTGTACCATCGTACATTGCCCAAGCGACAACACCGCTATTTAAGTCAGGTGTGTGCAGATGGAGTACAAGCAATTGTTGTCTTAATTCAGACATAGTGTGAGTGTATTCTCCTTATCTGTTGGTATCTACCGAGTCGCTTGTGCTTTAATTTGGCTCCAAGTTGTCACCAGTTTCCCGCCGGGTTGAACGTCTAACGTAACCAACATCCCATCCGCTATTAACTCGCTGATTTCCTTTTCGCTGAGGGCTCTGTCATAAAGCACGACCTCGTCAATAGTGCCGGTCATCCAGTAGTTACCAATGTTGCACCCACCAATAAAAAGAAAATTATCGTGGTTGTCGGGTTTTGTGCCTGGCGACACTTGTGCATCGATGCCGCCATCAAGATAGAATTTGAAGTCAGAACCGTCATAAGTGCCTGCCACATGATGCCATTCCCCATCCGTTGCCACGGTTTTGGCATCAAAGGATTTCCATCCGGAGTTCGTTGTGAAAGAGTAATGGATAACCCCGGTGTTAATATGCCCGAAGAGTCCGTAGTTTCTACCGGTCGGATTGCGGTTTTCTTTGGAAGCGATGATTTGCCACGCGCCAGAGACTTTTGGGATATTTATCCATGCGGCAATTGTGAATTCTTCTAAGTCGAGAGCGTCATCATCATCGACCGTCACCATATCCGACCCTCCGAATTCCATTGCGCCATCAAATTTGCCTTTAACCCATTTCGGTTTGCCTTGTGCGATTTTTCCGTCCAATCCGTTCCCGGAGGAATCCTTAACGGCTTCCCCTTTGCCTTCATCCAGCAGCCATACACCGACAAGGCCGTCCGTATCCAATGCCATGACATGCGTTGCCATAAAATGTGTTAGCGCGAAAAGACTCAAGACCAAAAATGTTAGTACTCTGCACATAAGAAATTCTCCGTGTTATATTACTTATACACCAACGCAACGGCGAGGATACAATCCTCGCCAGCAACGGTGAGGCGGTAAATAACCTTAGACGACGGTATCGGGAAGTATCGTTGCATCCTTTGGCACAATAACGATCCCGTCGCGAATGTAGTAGTTCTTACCATCGTAATTATCAATTCCCTCTCGGTTGACAAGTACCGAATTATCACCGATACGCGCATTTTTGTCAATGATTGCATTCTGAATCAGGCACTTTTGACCTATGCCGATGTTAGGTATGCCTGCTCGTTTGCTCTCCGTCCCTGATTCATAGTAGTCCGCTCCCATGAGTACAGACTGGTAAATTCGACTGCCGTTGGAGATAACACTTCGGATACCGACGATTGTCCTATCAATCTCGGAATCATCAATAATAGACCCTTCAGCAAGGATGGAGGAGCGAACACTACTGCTATTGACTTTTGTGCTCGGTAGATGTCGCCGGTTGGTATAAATGGGTGCCTGTTCATCGTAGAAATTGAACGCCGGGGCGGTATCAGTGAGTGCGATATTTGCTGAATAGAAAGAACGTATCGTCCCAATATCCTCCCAATAGCCATCGAAAAAGTATGCGGAGACCGGACGCGTCTGAATACTTTTTGGGATAATATCCTTGCCGAAGTCTACGTTTGCGTCATCTTGAAGTACTTCTTGGAGGACTTCGCGGTTAAAGATATAAATTCCCATTGAGGCGATGTATTCCCTTCCGTGCGGTTCGATGCCCCGCGAGGTGAAAACTTCGGGGTCAACGCGTAGTCGCTGAAGTTCCTCCTCTGTTTGTGGCTTTTCAACGAAATCGACGATCCGTCCGTTTGCATCTGCTTGGAGAATGCCGAGTCCACTGGTGTCTTCTTTTTTTACCGGAATGACAGACACAGTGATAGCTGCATTAGATTCGGTGTGAACCTGCAGCATTTTTCGGTAATCCATCCGATAGAGGTGGTCACCGGCAAGAATTAGAACATAGTCGTCTTTGAACCGTGGATTCAGAATGTACGGTTCATTGTGCTTGATGGCATCCGCTGTTCCTTGATACCACTCTTCGCCCATCAGCGTCTGTTGCGCTGCGAGGATTTGGACGAATCCGCGGCGGTATGTATCAAAGCGGTATGTCTGTGCAATATGTCGATTCAAGGAGACGGAGTTGAACTGGGTCAAGACATAGATTTTCTCCAGTCCTGAATGTAGGCAATTGCTAATCGGTATGTCCACGAGTCGAAATTTGCCTGCGATTGGGACACTCGGCTTCGCTCGGTCGCGTGTCAACGGAAATAAGCGGGTGCCGCGGCCGCCTCCAAGAATAACTGCAATAACGTTTCCGTTACTCATAAACGTGCTCCTTTTAATAGTTATCGGTTCTTAGTTTTCAGTTAAGAGACTGTTTGGCAAAATCACCTGCGTCCGGCGAGCGCCAAGCGTACGTGAATTGTTACAGGAACTTCTCTTAACCTTAACCATCAACTCGACTCCGTTATAAATGTTAAAGCACGAGTTGATGGTTAAAACTGACAACTGGTAACTATAAACTTCCTTTGGTGGATAGGACACCGGTAATGTGTTCATCAAGGCGTGTAGCAACATGCAATGCTTTCGCCACTGCCTTAAAGATGGCTTCAATGATATGATGTTGATTTGTGCCGTAAGGGACGTTGATGTGTAAAGTTGTTCCGCTATGGTTGACAAACCCGTGAAAAAATTCTTCTGCAAGTTCGCTATCAAAATCGCCGACTTTTCCGTAATGAAGTGGTGTTTCAAAGTGGAGATAGGGGCGTCCGCAGACATCCAAGTCAACCTTAGCGAGGGATTCATACATTGGGACGCTGAAACTGCCGAACCGGCGCATCCCTGCTTTGTCGAGTACTGCTTTTTGGAGGGCTTGTCCTAAACAGATACCGACATCTTCGGTGGTATGGTGTGCGTCCACATGTAAATCGCCTTTCGCTTCGACCGCTAAATCAAAGAAACCGTGTTTGGCAAAGAGTTCTAACATGTGATCTAAGAATCCGACCCCGGTATTGATATCAGAGGTTCCAGTCCCGTCAAGGTCGAGGCGGAGTCGGATACGGGTTTCTGCTGTTTCGCGGTTAATTTCTGCTGTTCTGTCCATGTTTTAATTGTCCCTTGCGGTTCGGTCAGGTTGGTGTTTTTGCTTGGGTATTTCTGCGGATTTTCCCAAGGATCTCACGTTCCTTCCCGTATATTCGCTTTCTACTTGCGTACTCTTAATTATACAATTAAAAATGGTTTGCAGCAACGCGAAAACATTAGTTTTAAGAAATTATCGGATTTCGCACTTTGTTTAGACGAGCCGGAGCGGTTTTATGA
>JAPPBX010000008.1 GCA_026702755.1 Candidatus Poribacteria bacterium
TGGTATCAAAGGTTTCGCCGATAGCTCCGATATCGTTATCGTTAAAGGCTTCGTAGAAGGCACTGTAGAGTTCTTGAATTGCGGCTTTTTCTGCGTCAAAGTCGATGGGCGGTCTCGCAGCAACTACTATTTCACCAGAACTTTCGGTTGAGGAGCTTTCTGTTGGCTTTTCAGCGGATTCCTCTTCGGTGTCACCACCACATCCTACGATGCCGATGCTCATGATGCCCACTGCAAGGACAGCAAACACGAGCCACATTAATCTCGATTGCATTTTTCTAAATTCCTCCTTGTAAATTCATCGCGTCGCTTGCAAGTCAATGCTGCAAGCCAATTACATCCAAAAATCACTCTTTCCAAGCGAACATGAGACAGGAATGAGCCGATCACTAAAGTACATTTTCTTCCTACGGATGTTGTTTAAAACATTATAACTTTTTTTCAAAAGTATGTCAAGTTAATTCGTTTGGTGTCAAATGTGCGACTGTTTCAAGCATCTGAATTACGTCAGTTACCTGAATTTTAGACATACACCCTTCTTCTCCGAATCGACAAGTTGTTCCTGAACATGGCGGACAGTCGAGCTTCCGACGAATCGCCTGACACTTCGCACCCACTGGTCCGAAGCGGGTTGGATCTCCTGGTCCATAGAGTCCTATTGTGTGTATGCCTACTGCTGCAGCGAGATGCATCGGACCGCTATCGTTCCCGATAAACACACTACACTTATGCAAAATTGATGCCAATTGTGTTAGCGTTGTTTCGCCCGCAATATTAATTGATTCTCCCCGCATGCGTGCTTGGATGTCGGTAATTATCTGGATTTCGTCTTTCACACCGACAAACAGAATTTGTGCACCTTTTTGGGCAATCAACCAATCTGTGAGTTCAGCAAACCGCTCAGGCAACCATCTTTTAAGTTCGATCGGAGAACCTGGATGGATAGCAATTAATGGGTGTTCTCTGTCAATCTGATGTATAGCGAGGAAATCAGATGCCCATTTCTCGTCTTCTGTTGTCACTGAGAAGGTGGTGGTCTGGACAGGTATTGGAATATCTGCCTGCTTTAGGACATCAAGATTCCGCGTTGTTTCGTGTGTTCCCGTAAATTGGGCAAGACCCAATTTGTTCGCAACTTGTAGGGCTGCACGGTCGAGCCGTTTCGGTGTGAGTCGTAAGAACGCAAACCAGACGACACGCCAGTCGCTGCGGAGTTCCACCATCAGATCGTATTTTTGACGACGTAACGCTCGGTAAAGTTGAAACGTTTGTTTGAATGAAGTCGGTTGTCCTGTACGGCAGAAAGCCGGTGAATTGTATTCGATAACTTTACTGACATCTGGATGCTTCTCTAAAACAACGCGACTCCATGCCCCAGTAAGCACGTGCAGTTCGGTGTTCGGGTACGCCCGACGTAGATTGGAAAACACCGGTGTCGCTAACAAGACATCGCCAAGATGGTCGAGTTTGACGACGAGGGCGCGTTCGGGTGTAAAGTTCTTCGGCAGAGGTTTCCGGTAAAAGAGCCACTGCACGACAGCAGAAGCGATTAAAGTGAGAATTTCGGATGCGTTCTGAAACATCTCCTTGCAGTTTACCCAATTTGTTTGGATCTGTCAAGATGAATTCCGTAATTCCGTATAGGTCAGAATTATTCAATTCTCGGAAAAAACCACCAGCCCCGAATCGGTTTTGGATAACGCATATCTGAAAATCCGCAATTCAGACAATTCGACAATTGAATGTCTCTGCTGAATTAAACCATATTCTTGACTATTTTGTCCGAGAATGTTATCTTTATCTTCAATTTAATGGGAACAGTGTGTCTCTGCTGCTGTCCTTAATCTTAAATTAGTTGAAGAACTTGATTAGAGAGGTAATTATATCATGACTATAAATCTACAAAAATTTTTCCTACTCACTGTTGGCTTGCTGTTTTTCATACTTGGATGCGCTCGCGATCGCACGGAGGTTCTAATACCCGACCACGTTTCACCGCCGATGGATGTCCACGAAACTGACGATGTTGCTAAGGCTTCCTTTGAACATGACCTTTTACCTATCCTTACGGCGAGATGTGCACTCTCTGGATGCCACGTCGCTGACGGACCTCACGGTTTAGATTTCAGAACCTACGAATCTTTTCTTGCTGGCGGGGAGCACGGGCCCGCTTTCGTCCCGGGGAATGCTCAAGACAGCGAGATTGTTGAACAGATCGTTTCTGGCACAATGCCTCCTGGCGGTCCGCCGCTGTCCGCTGCCGAGATTAAACTTTTCGTTGATTGGATTAATCAGCAAGAAGCCCAAGACGGGGGCGTCAAGCATGCACACGGCGACGAGCATGCTGTTGAAGAGGTCATACCTGAAGATATGGGTGACGCTCATGAAGACGATGACGACGCTCACGATGAAGACATGGATGACGACCATGGTGATGTTCATGATGACCATGATGACGACGCTCAGTGAGAATCAATAGGTAACTTGGGTTATTCCATTTCTGCAAACTGTTGGATGTCAATGTAAAGGAATTAGTTTTCCTTTGCACCGTTGTTGATCCAATCAATAATGCTTTGAATCTCAATGGCTTCCAATGGAGACCCCTCAGGCGGCATTTTGCCTTTAACAATCTCTTCTACAAGTTCGCTCTCGCGGGCGTTCCCTGCAATAACTATAGCACCATGCTCCCCTCCCTTTTGAAGTGTCGCGTAAGTTCTGAGATCCACATCTTCGGGTCCATTGGCAACATGACATCCGGCAACGGCGCATCGCGCTGTGAGGATAGGTAAAATATCGGTCTCAAAGGATGGACTCAGTCTACCGCCAACTGTTGGATTGTCAAATACCAAATTCAACTCAGCAGCAGAGTCGTCAAAACTTTTACCACACCCCTGAATGCAAAACACTATACCAACAAAAAGCACAAACGCTGCTTTTATATTCATCGTATACATAATGGTCTTTTCTCACTTTCATAGAAAATAAAGGTTTAACAACATAAATAACAAGAATCTCAACGGATTGTAATTGGATACCTGCAAAATTGATGCCAGTTTTAATTCCCGTAAACTACTCACAAATTTTATTATTTTGTTCATTTTTTGGACAAAGATGTTCAAAGTTTTTCGATTTTTTAATTCAACAGGACTTACGCACATTGCGTAAATATTGGACGTTTAGATGCCAAAATCGGTAATTTCTGTTCTTTATATAAACCCCCTAAATCTCCCTAATCAGGTGGAGTGCGTAAGTCCTATTCAATAAGCCCAAGCAATAAGACACTTCTCACATACTTCAAACTTGGCATAACATTTGCTATAGAATGTAAGAGAGCCCTCTTTCTCCTGAGGAAAATACAGAGCGATGCAACAGGCTCTCCCACATCTCAATTGCTGCATTGCCCTGTTTATTATGTATGCTGGAAAGGGTAATGTAAACACTGCCTAAATACTCGAAAGGAGATTTGGTGGATTTTAGGCTAATTGGACACAATGCAGCGGCGCGGTTAAGGAACCCCGCCTATCAAATGTTGCTAAGTCTTCACACCCACTCTGCCTGAAAGGTCCATTTATTTTTAGAATTTACCATCTATTATTATGCGTATAACACACCGTTTTTTTTTTCATCTGTCTCGGATTACTGTTTTACTTGTCTGGGTGCGATTCTGTGGAAGATGAAGATAATGTATTATTGCCCGACGGCTCTTCCTCCGAATCCGAAAATGTGCAGTTTACATCTGGGCAAACTGGTATTTCTACTAACATTGAGGTTTCCTTTGAACAGAACCTTTTACCTATCCTTACAGCGAGATGTGCCTTTGCTGGTTGTCACGTTGCTGGCGGTCCCGAGGGCATTGATCTCAGTACATATCAAACTTTCATAAGTGCAGGAGAGGAGCTATTCATTCCTGGGAATGCTCGGTCAAGCGATATTATCGAAGAAATCGTCTCAGGAAGAATGCCACCTGGGGGTCCCCGGCTATCAGATGCTGAAATCCAACTTTTCGTTGATTGGATCAATCAACAGGAACCACTATCCCGTAATTGGGGTGATGACGATGACGATGATTGGGACGATGATGACGATGACGATGACGATGACGACGATGACGATGATGATGACGACTAACATTTATTTTAGTGTTACTGCTCAGAGTCTCGTAAGAGCCAATAAAGTCTTGACACAACAGACTTCTCGAACGATGAAGGACAATTACTCATGAAGACAAATACACGCATACACTTCTTATTCACTCTTGGCTTACTATTTCTTGCCCTCAGTTGTGGGCCTGATGGGAGTGACATCCTACGCCCCTCTGACATATTCGATGTTACACAGACATTGCTCGCGGAAACGAAGGAGTCTCCTAACACTCAGGCTCCCCTTGACACTGAGGGTACCTATAACACAGTGCTTGCACCTATCCTCACAGAACGTTGCGCTATTAGAGGTTGTCACGTTACTGGTGGTCCAAAGAACCTTGATTTTACTACATATAGCAGCTTCACGAAAGGTGGCGATGATGGTCCAATATTTATCCCGGGCAGTGCTAAAGATAGCACTATTATTAAGGAAATCGTTTCAGGCAGAATGCCGCCTTACGGGGATCCGTTGACTCCTGCCCAAATTCAGCCATTTAGGGATTGGATTAATCAAAGTGCAGCCGATGACAGTTCAGGTGACGATAAGCCTGACAGCCAGGCCTCCGTTTTGCTGGATACACCCGATGCAGTTGAAATAACCCATTACAGCAATTGGCAACTCACAGAACGCGCACCGCCTACGGTTCGTGATGGCATAACGATATTTACAAAGGTAGTGTTTGCTAAAAATGCGCCTTATAGAGTTGCCAATGATTCCTCAGCGCGTCCGGACATAAGATATGTATTATCGAGATCTGACGGGAGCAAAGTGGAGAGGCGTTATAGTATTGTACCGCGGGACTCTGCTGGTAGCAACTTTGTAAGTGCCGACTGCAAGCCTATAGAGGGCACAAAAATATTTGTCTGCAAGTACACGCTTCCTGTTTCTGACTTCACGGAATTTTCTGTAAATGTCCTCGGTATTGTACTTGATGGCACTTCGTTGAAGATCGACTCAAAACGGGTCCCGGAACAACAAGAAGTACTTCAACAACCAGGGCAACAACTGCCTACGTCTCAGGTTGTCTCCTTTGAACAGGATCTCTTGCCTATCCTCAGAGCAAGATGTGCCTTTGCTGGTTGCCATGTTGCCGGAGGTCCTAACGGCATTGATCTCAGTACATATCAATCTTTCATAAAAGGTGGAAATGAGGGGCCTATATTTGAACCTGGGCATGCTCGGTCGAGCGATATTATTGAGGAAATCGTTTCAGGTAGAATGCCCATCGGTGGTCCGCAGCTATCCAATGCGGAAATTCAACGCTTTATTGATTGGATTAACAGTCAAGAAACAATCCTTGATAGACCCGTTGATGAACTATCTGAGACACAAACTCCGGAATCCACTGATGGTACAGTTTCTTTTCAACAGGACCTTCTACCTATTCTCACGGCGAGGTGTGCATATAGTGGTTGTCATGATGCTAACGGTCCCGACAACCTTGATTTCAGGACATACCAAACTTTCATAAGGAGCGCAGAGGACGAGGATGTATTTGTCCCAGGTAATGCCCAAAGCAGCGATATTATTGAAGAAATTGTCTCTGGTAGAATGCCTCTTGGCGGTCCTTCGCTGACTGCTGCGCAAATTCAACTCTTCAGAGATTGGATTAATCAGCAAGACCCTGCCGATTTTCCTAACCTCCGTTACGATGATGACGACGATGATCATGATGACGATGACGACTACAACGATGATCATGACGACGACTACGACGATGATGACGATGACGACGATGATGACGATGATGACGATGATGACGATGACGACGACGATGATGACTAAAAGAATTCTGATGCCTTCGTTACTTCAAAACGTCGTAGAGGCTGGTTACGAAACCAGCCTCTATGCTTAATCCCACCTTCTTTTTATTCTATAAACAGTAAGCCCAAACCCATTTGCATTCAGCGGGTAGATGCTGCTATACTATTTTCAGTTGTTTCTATCCTCCACAGACCGATCCAGGCGTATGCAATTCATCAAGCATTTTTCAGAGATTAACGAGACTGATTTAACCCATGTCGGTGGAAAAGGGCTGAATCTTGGAAAGTTGACGAGAGCAGGGTTCCGGGTGCCGCAAGGTTTTTGTGTCACCACAGATGCCTACCGATTGTCTGTCCGAGGTTTATCGGAACAGAATGAAAGCAGCGTTAAGGACATCGAACTGCCACCAGAACTCGTTGCAGCAGTCCGCGCGGCGCGGGAGCAATTGCAGACAGCCACAGTCGCAGTACGCTCCAGTGCGACTGCAGAGGATTTGGCAGAAGCGAGTTTTGCTGGGCAGCAGGACACCTTTTTGAATGTAACGTCTGATGGACTCTTAGATGCGCTCAAGGCGTGTTGGGCATCGCTCTGGTCAGAACGGGCAATTGCTTATCGGCAGACACAGACCATTGCCGATGAAGGTTTAGCAATGGCGGTTGTGGTTCAAGAAATGTGCGACGCAGATGTCTCTGGTGTGCTTTTTACTGTCAGTCCTTTTGATCCCGATGTCTCCATTGTTGAGTCGAATTGGGGGTTGGGTGAATCGGTCGTATCCGGTGCTATCACGCCTGATAGTTTCCATGTCTCGCGGGAGACTGGCGAGGTTGTCGAAAGCAATATCGCTGTAAAACGGGAGATGATAACAGCCACAGGTGTAAACGAAGTATCGTCTCCACAACAGGACATTCCGAGTCTGACGGATACGCAACTAAAGGAACTCGTCCAACTCGGTAGGCAAGTTGAAACCTGCTACGAACAACCGATGGATATTGAGTGGGCACTCGCGGATGGACAGTTTGTTCTGTTACAGGCACGCCTCATCACGGTCCAGGATACCGTATCTAAGGCTCCTAAGGGGGCTGTTGAGGAACTCCGACAGGAGGAGATTCGGCTGTTGGAGGCGCGCGCCGAAATGCACGGGACGGTCTGGTGTCATCACAATCTCGCGGAGGTGCTACCGGCTCCACTACCGATGACGTGGGGGATTATGAAGGAATTCATGTCGGGTGCTGGTGGGTTGGGTAAAGCGTATCGCAGCTTGGGATTTTACCCAAGTAAGCGGGTGGATAACGAAGGCGTTCTTGACCTTATCTGTGGGCGAATTTACGTTAATTTGAACAGCGAAGCAGAACTACACTTCGATGGTTTCCCCTTTGCACACGATTTTGAAGCATTGAAGCGGAATCCACAGCAGGCGATGTATGCACAAGCACAAACTGACATTAAGCGAAGTAACGCCTCATTTTGGTTGAAACTACCACTCCATATTGTTCGTATGAGCAGAGCAGAGATACGTTTACGGCAGTGTCGCTCGGACTTTGATCGGCTACTAACAGAAGAGGTGTTCCCCGCATTTCAGGCAGAAGTTGAAGCAGAACGAGAGATTTTATATGCGGACTTATCGGATCCAGAATTGCTGGCGAAATTTCAAACGTGGCGCGCCAAGACCTTAGACAATTTCGCACCGAAGGCACTCACTGCTACGCTTCTTGCTGGCTTTTCGCTACAAAGGTTAGAGGTAGGACTTCAGAAGCACCTTGATGAGACTGCAGCAAAGGTACTCGCAAGCAAACTTATTAGTGGGCTTTCTGGTAATCTCACCGTTGAAACCAATGAGAAACTGTGGCAGGTAGCGACTGGAGAACTAACACTTACCGATTTCCTAAAAGATTACGGACATCGTGCGGTTGACGAGTTTGAATTGGCGCAACCGCGTTGGCGCGAAGATACCACCTATCTTGAACAGATTGTTGCATCGTTTCGTCAGGAAGGTACACAGGCACAGGAAAATGGTCCGCGTTTTGGGGGACGGATAGAACAACGCGAGTCCGCAGAAAAGGAACTCGCTGCAATCCTTGAAGAGAAGGCAAGTTTGCGAAAACAGATTGAGAGTGAACTCGATTTCACGAGACGTTATATGCCCTTCAGGGAGACAGCGAAATTCTACCTCATGCTTGGCTATGAACAGATCCGACGCGCTTTGCTTGAATTGGATCGCCGTTATCAGCTCGATGGCGGTATTTTCTATCTTATGCCAGATGAATTAAAGCAGCTGATTGACGGCGAGACTTTTGATGAGGTCATCGCTACACGCGAAAAGAGGCGTGAACTGATGCTACAGATTGAGGTGCCCGATGTCATTTTCAGTGATGTCTTGGAGGATATAGGCGCACCGATCTCGACAGACACCGCGGAGACATATACAGGGGTAGGTGTTTCCGCGGGTGTCGCAACTGGAAAAGCACGTGTACTGCTGACACCAACGGATGTACGTCCATCTGATCGAAATTACATTTTAGTGTGTCCCTCAACCGATCCCGCGTGGACACCCCTGTTTCTACATGCAGTGGGACTTGTGATGGAACGTGGCGGTATCCTATCACACGGTGCGGTTGTTGCGAGAGAGTATGGTGTGCCTGCTGTAGCGAACGTTCCGAACGCAACGCAGCACATCGCTGATGGACAGACACTTCAGGTTGATGGAAATCAAGGAACGGTCTCAATTTTCCCCGACACACCATAGTGGAGAGACAGGACATGATGTTTGATACCTATTGGCATAAATTATATCAGAAGCGCAGGAAAACTCGCAGAGCATTCCTGATTTCGTTGGTCTTGCACACCATCGCGATCGGAATTATGAGTCTTGGTTATATCCGGTGGTATCACCCGATGCAACCTTCGGAACCCCTCGTCTCTGAAGCCATTGCCGTGACGGATCTTCAACGTTTTCATGTAAGTAGTACCCGCAAACGTTCTATGTCAACCACGCGGCGTTCAACACCGGTGCGTTCTAAAACCTCGCCTACTGTTAATCAGAACATCGCAAAGCCGATCCGTTCAGTACGTCCAACTGCATCCAGCGCGTCAATTCCCGTGTTAAGAACGGATGCCCGACTCCCAATGGCTGAGACCTCTCTGCACAAACAAACGACAAAAACTCCCGCGTGGAAAACAATTGCGACCGCGCATACCAAAACACCTACGATCGCACCCACACCTAAACTCTTACAGGAACAGGCTGCAATGAAGGAGGAAACAGGTGATAAAAGTCCCGCACCCCCAATTGACAGGGATGGGCGAATGGGAGAAGCACTCGAAGGAATCGCGGAGAGTATCGCTGATAGCCAAGCTGAAACTCCTGTTGACCTCGTTTTTCTGCTTGACATTAGTGGGAGTATGATAGATAATATTCGTGCAGTCGGCAGACAACTCAATCGGATGGTAACCGTATTTGAGGAGAAACGGATTGACTTTACACTCGGTATCGTTATTTTTAGGTATCTTGAGAGTGATACAATCATCCATCCCCAAACGCGGGACAGTGAGAGATACAAACGATTGTTGACTTCGCACGTTGTCGCTACTGCAGGTGATGAACGCGCGCACAATGCCATCATAAAAACGATTCGCCGCGTCGATTTTCGGGAAGACGTAAAGCGTCGATTTATCCTTGTTACTGACGAAGCGAGCAAAGGGTCTTATACGCTACCAGAGGTATTGGCACAGTGCTTCCAAAACAATATCACCGTGGATGTCATCGGTATTAATCATACAACCCATAGGGCTTTAACCTCTAAAACCGGGGGACTCTGGTATCCCATTCCAATACAGGAATAGTTTTCAGTTAAGAGGTTTAGTTTTAACGAAAACTTAGCCCATAACGAAGTGGAGGGGTTTTGCTTGGGTATTTCTTCAGATCTACGGAAAGGTACTTCAAGTTCCCAACCCGCCTCAACGGACCGTTAGGAACATTAGAAAAGCGTTAAGAGATATGTTATAAAGTGAGCTTAGCCCGTAATGAAATGGAGGGCGGCTCCAGAGAAAGGCACTTCAAATGCCAATCACTCGTCAGTCAACCGCAAGGAATATTAAAAAGATGAAATGGTCATTGAATACGTATCAAACTTGCCAAGAATGGGAACTCGGACGCATACTTGACACCGCTGAGGCAACCGGCTATCACGGTGTCGAATTGTTGATGGACTACAAGCAGAAACACGGCTTTGAGTGGGATACGCCAAGAGAGGCTTGGGACGCATTAAAGGCACAGGTAGACGCGAGTGATGTTGTTATCTCCTCGCTTACCAGTTGCCAAAATTTCCATTCCGAGAACGCTGCTGACCGCGAGGAGACCGTCCGACGCGTTACGCGCGTAATCGACATGGCGGAATTTATGGACTGCGACCATGTCCGAGTCCTCGGTGACCGATATACCGAGGAGAATCGAGATGCCATTGTCGGTTACGTCACAGATGGTCTGAAGGCTCTCGGCACCTATGCCGGTGAGAAAGACATTACTGTTTCTATTGAGATGCACGGATCCTTCACAGATCCCGATTCGGCGATGCAAGTGATTGACGGTGTGAACCTTCCAAGTGTCGGTTTCGTCTTCAATTCACAATTCATTGGTTGCGATGCTGGCAGTATTGAACCGCTCTTTTCACGCGTGGCTTCACATATCACGGCAGTGCATACACACCGGGTAGAGGAACCAGAAACGTTTGACCTTTATCGACAGATGTTCCAATGGCTTGATCGCATCGGTTTCTCAGGCTACATATCCAATGAGTGTGCTTATACGGGACCTGATCCAGAGAAGGTACTTGCACTCTATGTCGGGCTTTTCAAGGCATTTGTCTAACTTAAGACTTACGCATTTCCTCTTAAAGTCTCCCTGATAAGGGGGATTTAGGGGGTTAAAAATGGATATACAGCAATCCGCACACCTTTATAAACGAGTCGCAATCCCAGACGCATTTCTGAACGAAACAGATGGAAACGCATGGGGGGGTGATATCCGTATCGGTGATTTGACAGGCAACGGCACTGTCGATTTTCTGGTGTACAAATCGCTCGGCGGTATTCATCCCTGTTTTCTTGGCGCGTTTACACTGGAAGGCGAACCCCTTTGGTCGATTGGTGACAAACATCTTGAAATCAGAGACGCGGATGCTAAGGGTGCTTATCTAACAACACTTTCACCTGACCGTCCCGGTCCCGTCGCTATTCACGACATTGATGCTGATGGGCAGGCAGAGGTTATCTGTTTCTGGATAGATAAAGATGCCTCAGAGGTGAGTAAGTGGGACTTGTCCGCAATTCACTTGATGATTTTAGATGGTGCCACGGGTGCTGTTAAGCAAACCCTTGCTCCAGATGCCTTGCGTCAGTGCAATGCCTATGCTGACGGCGAACTCCATATCTCCAACTATGTCCATCAGCGATTGATGATCGCCAATTTCTCTGGAAACGCCCAACCGCAGGATTTTGTCGTAAAAGTAGGTGTGAACCTACTCGCCTTTAACCACAAATTGGAACTGCTCTGGCAGTATACCGACGAGTGGTTTCGCTACCCAAAACATTCCGCATATATTCCAGCAGTCGGCGATTTTAATGACGATGGACTTGATGAAGTCAACGGCGGGAATTTCGGACTCGCTGCCGATGGCACTGTGCTTTGGAATCGCTTTTTTGGTGATAACATGGACTCTGTCTTAGTTTCCGAATGGGAGGGTAATAATCGGGCTATCCTTTCCGGGGGTGGACAGGTGGTGGATGCCGCGGGTCAACCAATCCTCTCGCTTGGCTTTGATGTTGTCCCGCACGGTCAGGAGATTCGGTGTGGTAAATTCCTCCCAGATACCTCCGCCAATGCTTTAGTTATCCGCTATAATGGACACCATACGGACTTGATGATTGTGGACAACAGTGGGCAGATCAGAAGTCGATTTCAGGTTGATGAGACACCGAACAATACAGGTTTGGAGGTTATCCGTTGGAACGGTACGGGACATCCTGAATTGATTTATAGTCCGGCTGCACTTTACGATGGTGATGGAAACAGGGCGGTCGTATTCCCTGAACTTCCGTCACCCACCGGTGGCAAGATGGGATGGTATCACTGCTTCCCGGCGGATGTCTGCGGCGACGCACGCGAAGAGGTTATCCTCTACGATCCGTATACCGATGCTGTCTATATTTATACACCGACACCTTTTCAACCTGACCTGTTTGATAGGTATCAGCATACCGAGCGACAATACAATACACGATTGATGGACTAAAGAATGAGACGGATGGGTGGATAAAACTCTTAAGGATCGTACATCTCCGTAATAGCGTCGGAATTAACCAAACACCATCGTGAAACGTAGTGGAACGATGATCAGAGGCACATATTTAAAAACATGGAAACCAACGTTGTCAATAAATTTCTACTTATCTCAATTGATTGTTGGCGGTATGACGCGCTTAGCCGAACCAACCCCCTTTTCAACACACCGAAGTTTGATCTGCTGACGCAGGATTTCTCGCTCGCCGAAAAGTTTTTCGTATCGGCACCCGCGACCCGTCCTTCCCATACTTCCTATTTTACGGGACTTTATCCATTTGAACACGGGGTCTACGGTCAAACCTACCTCAAAATGTTTCAGGGTATTCCGAACCTGTTTCAGATATTCAATGATGCTGGCTACCATATCACAGGACGCTCTGAACGTCCAGAGGTGTTTCGATTCCTCGACTTTGAGCCGTTCATCACATCGATCGACCCGAACGCGGAAGCGCAGCATCTCGGTTCACTTGAGGACCACCTTAAACAGCCCCTGGACATGCCACAATTCTGTTTTCTGCACTTCTGGTATACACACGGCGGTTACGGCATGGGCGGGATTCCCGGCGCACCAAGCCTCAAGTCGCTCGTTGATAACGGTCGGATGGATGAGGCGTTGCGTATCTACTACGCCGCTGCGACGCATATCCTCGAATTTAAACTGGTTGAAATCCTGAAACAACTTCGACTTTCGGATTGGGCGGTCTTCATTTTTGGAGACCACGGTGAGGGTATCTGCGAAGAGCTTATTGATCACGGCAGTACGCTCAATCAGAACGTACTACACGTGCCGTTGTTAGCGCATATTCCCGGTGTATCAAACCTTGAATTCCCGAAGCCACCGATTTCAGCAATTGATCTCTTCCCTACAATTCTAAACCTTGCGGATATTGATGTGGATTATCAGGGATATGGACAGGACCTGCTATCTCCATCAAAATTTGATGAAAACCGGTTGGTATTGTCGGAGTTGGATAGTCTTTACGGCATCGGGTTTCTCAGTAAAAACAACTTAGAGATGCCACACCATCGAGTGACATCTCGGACAACGGTTGACAACGTTGAGATTAACAAGTATTCGGAAGGGGTTCGGCTCTGGTCATTAACAGATGGTGCCCATCTCTACCGCGAAGATGAACAGACGGGTGAGTTTGTGTATCGACGTGTACTGAGTGGCGAAGATCTCACTTGTGAAGATCCAGATCGCTTTCGTGACGCTTACGACGACATCTTGATGAATTCCAATTATCAACACTTACAAGCGCAAGAATCCACGACTGAGGAGACGGAGATTCTGGAAGGCAAGTTGCGGAATTTGGGCTATGTTGAATGAATTGGCTGTCGGAGGTCGAGAGTCGTGATTCCCCGCTACAAGTGAAAATCAAAACGCCTATGGACTCCAAGCGTCCATGGGCGTTTTGCGTTAATGACTATCGGTTGTCAAATCTCTTTAATGTTGGTTAATGGGAAAGACACTTTCACTATCAGGCTTGAACGGGTTGTTGTTTACCAACGGAATGTTCCCTTTCTTCCGTTCAACGAGTGCCCAATCGCCTGTTCTCCAATGCTTTTCATAGGCGTAGATAACATCGGAATCTTCAAATTCCAGCCAGACACACTTTGCCTGCGGGTGAATCTCATCATCTACGGAGGCAACAGCATGCTCGTGGTTTGCAGACCAGATAAGGCACTTTTGCTTGAGTTCTTGTGCTTCTCCGTGCGGCAGTGTGAATAGATTCCTATATCTCATCACCTACCTCTACAGTTCGTGAATTGTTACCTCAAGCGTTTCCAAGTCTACAACAGCAACCGTCGCTTTTCCCGTCGTCCACCCACCTGTTTCCCCAGGATTTACCAAGAGTGATTCTCCCTTTTGGATGTCTACCTGATGGGTGTGTCCATAAACAACGATGTCATAATCGCCGCTTTTGGCAATCGGGATGGCGAATTCAGGGTAGTGCATCACGGCGATGTTCTTTTCACCGAGCGACGCGCTTGCGAGGTTAGGGTGCACCTCACCATCGATGGCTTCAAACCGTTTCGCAACAACGAGGCGTTCACCGTCGTTATTTCCGAATACACCGACAACACCACAATTTAAGTCCCCTAATGGGTCAATAGCAAACGGAGCAATAAAATCGCCAGCATGGACAACGAGGTCCACACCGATTTCGTTAAAAAGTGCGACAGCACGTTTGACGTTTGGGATATTGTCGTGGCTGTCGGACATAACACCAAGTTTCATATTTTTAAATTTCCTTTTTAATGGTTATCAGTTATCGGTTATCGGTTTTCAGAAGGAAGGGTTATCAATATTAGCAAGTGTTCTAAAGTGTGCGAAAGTTATGAAATTATCAACTTTACGGATTTCTCAACTTTACTCTCACTGCGAGGCAACTTTACGAGACTTTACTGGACTTTACGGACTTTTTTAACTGACCACCCATAACCATTTACATTACGGGTTTAAATATTGCAAACCTGTTTAGGCGACTACCGAGACAGGTATTCTGTGGATAACGTTGCCAAGGTAACCCTTAGGATTCCACGGTTGCGTAAAGGGCTGCGCAGTCCCTGTATCGTCGTACGCGCGTGCCCATATTTCATAATAGCCTCTGTTTGCAAAGGTAAGTTCGGTTTCCCAGTGATACCAAGCGTATCTGTTTGATGGCTGGATCAACTGGGTTTCTTGCCACTGCAGACCGAAATCTGTAGAGACCATAACGTTATCAATTTGGTTTTCACCTGCCCATGCGTGTCCTTGGACCTTTATAGGCGTGCCAGCACTGAATTCCAAAGGTGATTGGGGTTGCGTAATCAAGGATTTAACCTGCAAAGCAGTCGCAATACGCATGTCCTCGATCGGTGGTTTATCTCCGGGTGCTATCGGATAAGCCGGGACGCGATAGGAATAGCCACTCATTTTTTCGGAGTCATGAACCCTATCCCTTACCCAAATACGGTTAAGCCACTTCTGCATCGCACTACCGATCCATCCAGGCACAATTAATCTCGCTGGGAATCCGTGGGCTGCTGGTAACGCCTCTCCATTCATCTTCAAAGCGATGAGCGTGTGTTCATCCATCGCCTTCTCAATCGGAATTCCGCGTGAAAAGGGTTCACTGCCATCATTGGATATGTCTTCCCCGTAGTTTCCTGTATAGACAGCATTCGGCTTCACACCCGCGGCTTGCAAGACATCACGCAAGCGGACACCGGTCCATTCACTACAAGCGACCGCGCCGCGTTGCCACGGGGTCCCGTCAACCTTCGGTTCAAATAGGCTTCTCCCATTCCCCGCGCATTCCAATACGACTTCCATGGTGACTTGTGGGAAACGCGCTAAATCGTCCATTGACAGTGCCAGTTCTTTATGGACTTCACCGTCTATGACCAATTGCCATCCCCGGAGGTCTCTATTCACTGCTCGTTCTGGAATGCCGCTGTTATTACGGACAAAGTGCCGTTCTGTCGGTGTGACATCGTCGTTGAGAAGGTGGGGCGCAAACTCACCGTTAAAGGGGATTTCTGAGTGAACGAGCATGTCCGGCTTCGGAAGTCCTGCTGCGTGTGGATCTTCCAAGACAATGGGCATGAGTCCATTATCCAACAGACCTCGATCGACGGCTTCGCAACCGGCACCGAATATACCCAAACTCACGAGCAGTGCCGTTTTGCTTACCTTAGTAAGAAAGTCCCGCCTTGTTGGGTCAGGCACAGTTTCAAGTCCATCTGTAAAACTGGATTTATGTCCTGTTTTTTCCATGATTGGCGTTCTATTGAAAAAAGAGACGGGCTTTCCTCCTACCGCCAAAGCAGTGGGATTCCAGCCCGAAAGATAGGGCGAGGTAACATCGCCCTCCACAGTTAATCATCGTCGCGTTCGCTCAGCAACTCACCTCGTGCCAGACGTTCCGCGTTCTCAGTAGACCACAGAATATTTTTCATCAATTTCTGTGCCGTGATGTAACGTGTCGCTGCCAATAGATGCATCCGTTGTTCTTCAAAGTCGTCTGTCAAGTCGTAATGCCGGAAGGCGACTTCGAGAACTTGGAACATGTGGAGTTCCGCGTCTTCACGTAGCAGAATATGTGCGAGTGCTCGTTTCAAAGCGTCGATGTCGTGCCCTTCTTCGAGATACTGATTCACAAGAATTTCCGCCTCGTAGACTTTTTGGAAGTCGGCGAACTCTTGGAGTCGATCTAACATCTTGTCAGCAGAGTCGTAAGTTTCATCAGGTATCCGTTGCCCGGGTCTCGGAATACGGGCGGCGGGCATGTTCAACCAGCGCAAATATGCCAAAAAAACGACCCCGTGGAAAATGCCACGTAGAAGGTTAGCACTCGGTGCATACTGAAACGCATGATAGAGGGCGTGTGCATAAGAGTAAATGTTCGCAACATCGTGCCAATCTCCTTCGTTTTTCAGATGGAACCGGGCAGTGCGAACCGCCGAAGCATAAGTCATCGCACGACAGATGTCGGTTGGATTGACACCGGCGCGAAGTTTCTCTTCAACCACGGCGACAGTAGGTTCAAACTCGTCACCGAGCAGCGTCTGTGTAAACGCTGAAATATCAAGTTCTGCTTCGTTTGCCTGATTGTCCTCCCATATACTCTCGAGTCTCTCAAAGACGGGTTCTAAGACAGGAACAGCGTCAGCCCACCGCGAAGTTTCTTCATGCCGTGTTCGACTGACCAAATCAACGACAATCGGACGCAGTATCTCGTGTGATCCTTCCCAGTTGACGTAATCCAACGCTTCAAACATTTTATTTCCAAAATCGAGCGCGTGTCCGTCGCCAGTGAAGTAATAGTCTGTTGCTGCCGTGTATACGAAGTCTGCGAGGACCGATTTATCGTAGCCTCGGTCATTCAGCGTTAGCAAGATGCGCTCTGCTGCACCGCTGTGGCGTTTATCAATAAAATAACGGAACCAGCGCATCAGTGTTTCGAGGTCGTGTTCCTCGTTCATTCTCGGGAAGGGGGCGCGATAGGGCCGTGCACTTCCCGTTGTTCTACGGCTGATCTGACTTAATCCGTGTACAAGAAACAGGTTGTGGTCTTCTGGATCAACGTCGTCCCACAGGTTCGCTGCCAGTGTGAGGATAGCAACACCTGACGACCAGCCATCGCTACTTTTATGTGCACCGTAGTGGAGTCCTTGTTGGATAATCTCCGCAGGTGTCGCGCCAGCATCCCGCAGTGCTGTGACAGCCTTGGCGATAAAAAAGGTGCTGCGGTCCTTGAGACCACGTTCAAGTGCACGCTTGCCGTTTGCGATAACACGCTGTTTTGCTGCCTCTCGCTCACCTTTCCCTAACCCGACGTACAAATAACCATCCTCTCGGGCTTCAACGGGAAAGGCTTTCAAGTCATCGCCGAATGCCAGGAAACAGGCACCCGATTTGAGGTCAAATTCCCAATGGTGCCAATGGCAGATCAGTACACCATCTCGGATACTCCCTTTGGACATCGGATACCCCATGTGTGGGCAACGATTGTCAACAGCGTAAAATTTATCGCCGGACTTGAAAACAGCCAGATGCGTACCGTTGACATGAAAGGGTTTGCCTTCGAGTTCCTCAAAATCCTCTGCGGGGCACAGTTGATGATACTCAAGTTCGGTTTCTTCTATCGTAGGTAATGGTGGTGCTTCAACGTGAATGGAACCGATACCCGTTTCTTCAAGAGCAGAAGTTGGCGTTTGCACAGTCTTTTCCTCCTATTGAAGATTTTTCTTTCGCATTTTTGGATAGTAAACATTTCACACGTAGTTAATAAAAGTATATTCTACTTTCCAAAAAATGTAAAGAAAAAAGAATGGCTGCGGCAGGGTTATTTAGTTTTCGGTTTTTCGTCCAATTTTAGATACCCCAAGCCCCGGTGGGGTTTTGCTTGGGTGTTTCTGCGGATTTCTTCACGGTTTGCCACCGCACCATAAGTGTCAATTTAAGAAAGAACGGTCTCCATCCCAGGCACGAGAGGTGCTGTTTTCAAACGCGTCGGGTTTTAGACGTAAACCGTGTACACGTAAGAATCCTTCTTTAGTCCCGTAGGGACGGTATCTATGTAGAAATCGGAATCAAAGAAAGATAAAGCCCCGTAGGGGCGGCATTTGTAGGGACGTTCTATGAAATACAACGAAATATCTAAATTGACACTATGGTGCAGTTTCCTAACCGCACCGGGCATAGCCAAAAACAGTAGATCCTTTTAAGAGGAATCGTCAATCAGAATTGGTATTACTTCAATACCTCTGCAATTGGAATTATATCTTTATCAGGGATAGAGGTAAGTTTCATAAAATGGTAAAGGTCGTTTCCGAGGCCTTGGAGATTCATATTAGCGGGTATAGTGTTGGTTAAACCAGATCCGACTTCAGCATCAAAGTTTATATATTCTCTGTCATGCAAATCTTTGCATTCATACAAAACTGAGTAGAGTTCCTTTGAGAATCCTCCATAGTCTCGATAGTCTTCATTGCGTAAGCCAAAACGATCTTTCACTACGGCGAGTTTCAATATACAGAGCTGCCGATAGGTAAGTTCTTCAGCTACCTTTATCAATTGGTGCCCCATATCCGTGCTGATATTTGAATCAAATGCGATACTCGCTTTCAAATGTCCGATATACGGAATTTTCTTTTCCTGTGGTTCTCTCTGGCACTTCAACATTATGGCCTCTGCAATTTCTTCTGCATCCGATCTACCTGTTGGCTTCTCATCGAAAAACCCATCATTACGGAGATTTTCACCATTTTCTAAACGTTGGTGAATTTCAAATGTGGCAATTGCCAACACTTTACCGACTCGGTAATTTTCTTGTGGTGACAATTGTCGCTCCGAGAATTCCTGTCCAATGTTTTTCAATGCCATAGCAGCTACGGTACCACCAATACTGCCGAAAGTCGCTGTGATTGGATCGCCAGCAAGAAAACCCAATACTCCTCCAATACCGCTGCCGACTATCTCTGCATAGTTGTTGAAAAGTTGCGTTACATCATTATCTTTCTTCATCCTTAAACCCTAATTATTCCCCAAAATCCCCAATAGAGGCACACAACGTTGCGGCATTTTCATTGAATCTTATTTTTATTTCAAACAATTGTCAAACATAGCAACCTACTTTCATGGTTGTGCCCACGGAAGTATAGGTTCCCATGTTTTAGTGTGATATACCATGACTGGTGCTTTGTCATAGTCTAATTGTTCAAAGGCAAGATACAGCGCATAAATCAACGCACGGTGGCCTCCATCCTCAATATAGAATGAACCATTTATGCCTTGTTCCTTCTCCTGCTCCCGCAAGTCTCTAATCCATAAATGCCCCATTAACCGAGGATCAAATCGGGCACTAAGAACAAAATGACTTTTAAACCAATCATCTTCCTTAGATAATTCGTGGAAGATTTCGACTGGATTGTCCCCTTTATGTTTAATCTTTTTAACAATAGTTTCCAGAGTTTTGCCACACAAGGGATAACGAAGCGGGAAATACTTGTCCCAGTTTTCCTCTTCCGGTGCTACCATGAAAACTAAGTTATGAAATTGCTTAGAGCAAAGTTCTATCTTGTGGAATTCCATTTGTCTGATGTTTGCGTGAGTCTGCTTTAGTTTGTTAGGATTATTGACGAGTTCTTTTGCATCCTTTAATAAACAATCAAATGACATTTGTATTCTCCTATAGTTGATAAACCTGGACTAACTCTGTTACTTTACTAACCATTCCTCTTAAGTTTTTCCCATTCCTTTTCAAGATCGCACCGAGATTTCTTTCCGCCGTGGATGCTCGGTTCGGCACATAACAATTCGCGGAGGCGGTGTATCGCATTATGGGCATCTTCAGATGTGATGTCCAACACCTCAGTGAGCAAGCGTTGATCCAGCTCGTGGCGGACTGAATCATCCGCCGCCTCGTTAAAGGGCAACATCCGTTTATCTTTTTTATGTTTCAAAGCGTGGAAGATACGCTCGGCGTTTGCCAACGCTTCATCTGACAGACAGCGAACATCCAATGTCGGCATTTGGAGTAAGGCGGTCCTTGAACTTGCCCCTCTACCCGGTTGCTGTTTTCCACTATGTGCCCAGTGGAGTAGAAGCCCTAATGTTGAATTGCACCAGAGGGTCCATACATAATCGTAAATCGGTTTGTCAAATACGAGGGAGGGCAACGAACTTATACCAAGAACAGGTTTTTCTGTGAAGAGTGCTCCGAGAGAGTTTGCGTTGAATCTTAGCATCAAGTTGGTATGCACACGTCCACTACGTTCAAGTATCATCTGTGCTTTTTCGTGGCGATTAGGCCGTATAATGAGATGGCAATCGGGTTCAACAACCAGTGCGCGTTGTGCTGGTGCATTAACATGCCGTAAGCCTGGATAGAGATCGGTGTCCGTACAACTTTCTTCTATGTCAAACGCTCCTCGCTCCCCCTTCTCAAAAATGTCTCGATGACTGGCACTGATCTTCGCAATATCATTGACCAAGCAAATAGGAATTGCCAAAGGCGTTTTCTGTGTTGGCAACCACATCTCACCCCTTGCTAAGCGATACGCGGATTGGATGAGTGCCATCTCCTTTATCCGAACCGCTTCCCATGCTTTGTCTATCTGTAGCGGGCAGTTGAGGGCATGTCCAAGGGTATCGTCTCCGACTTTGAGCGGATTACCGCCGCTCGGTTCATCTTCTAATCGTCTTGCGTTCCCAAGCCGATGAACACTGTTCGCTACCTCAAGTGCTTCCAGGACACTTTGGGGACGGTGGTACACGGATACAAACGTTCCTCTACCGGTGTTATCGGTTTTCTTGCCCTTGGTTGCTACGACCATGCACTCTGTCATACTCGTATCTGCGGAGAAGGCGCAGCTTTCACCCTTGGCATCCGCAATCGTAATTACAACTACGTCGTGGTATTCAGTCGCCCACATATTCCGGACTTTCTGCCAGTCCGAACCCGCGAGGCAGGTGGTAGGCAGAATGATCCCGATTTTGCTCTTCCCATTCTCCCTCAGCATTTTGTCCGCAAGGTCAACAAAATCCGAAGCAAGACCGGCATTACCATCGCCAACTCGCCATTTTTTTCGTTTACGAGCTTGCCGCATCGCCCTTTCTTCTTCTTTGTCCCTGCTGCTACCCCTGAATACGGCTTTAGGTGTTCCACTGCTTGCATCGGAATCCGGTCTCGTAAACGGTGGATTTAGGACGACAACATCAAATTCGTTATGGCTGAACTCATGTTGTGTAATCACTTCTGTATCGTCTTCTCCACCAACTTGTTGGATTCCGATACTCATTATTGGAAGGGGAGGTGTTTTTTCAGGGGCATCGATAAGATCCAGCGCACCCAGAGCATAGCTGCGATCTTCTTGACTGCCGTACGGCATCGTGTGAATTCGTGTGTTACCGATTTTCAAGTCAGGATAAATGCTTGTCAGGAGAGAGGCGGTTAAGTGGCTTGCGTTCGGCATAACGTCGCATCCCACAAGATTTTCCTCTATCATCTGCGTGTGAATGCGACTTCCTTTGCCACCGGCGTGTTCGTGCAGTTCAAGAATACGTTGGTATGCGCCGTTGAGGAGTGAACCTGTTCCGCATGCGAAATCTGCCACCTTCAATTCGCTCACATTCTCCTGCGTTTTGGGGAGGACTAACGCTGATAGCAAGGCAACAGATTCGAGGCGAGTGTAGTTCGCTTTGACATATTTTCTGTCAACGATAAGACGTTGGAAGACGGTTCCAGCGAGTTCATGTATTTGTGTGAGTCTCTGGTCAACCAACTCCTTCGCTGTATCACAGAGGGTTGCGAGTATTCTATCAACAAGTTCATCATCGGTCGCGATTGCCTCTATGAGTCGTTTGGCAACATGGAAAATTGGACGGTAGTTAACCTTAAGAATGATGTTCCATCCTGCGATGACCTGCTCGTATTGAAGCCGTTTCGCATTGTCAGAGAGCATCCGTTTGAGGGACATAACCCTTTCCATCTCAGGTTTACCCGCGAGAACACTCTGGAATACAAATGCGTTGGTAACGATGAGCATCGCCATCCGTGAGGTCTGTTCGCCAGCCTTTTGGAACAGAACCGTTTCGATTTCTGCGCCGATACTCGGACGTTCTTGAATCGCTGCTTCAAGCTGCTTCGCGGCGGTCTCTATCCGTTTTTCCAACAAATCGGCGGCGGCATCTATTTTAGAAATCGGGGTTGCCCTGACGCGAATGGCGGTTGCGATGTCGGCAACACTGCCATTTAACCAACCACTTCGCGGGAAAGATTCAGGTTCTATCTCGTTATCAGGTTCTGATTCGGCGATGAATAGAATTTGATCGGGTTCGAGTTCGCGCTCTGGTTTCCGTTTATTGAGAAGTATGTAAGCGATATCTTCTGCACGCTGCATCTCTGACGCAATTTTATCTTGTGGCATCGTTCTAAATCGGGCAGGCATGCGAACACGTAGGACATTCTCAATGGTATTGTAGGTGAGACCCGTAAAGACACCCGGATCGAGGAGCATTCCGAAATGTGCTTCTGCTTGTGTTTCTCCTGAAAGGTTCGGTGTGTCGCCATCAATTTTCACCTCAATGACAACGGGGTTTCGTCCTTTTTCAGTGACAATTACATCCGGTTTTTGTGTAGCGTTGAGGAACGGTCTGGTAATTTGTTCGTTAACGCTCCATGCCTCCCGCATCGGACGTAGAACACTTACAAACGCACTGGTGATAGTGTTTTCGCTATTTGCCATAATTTTTGAACCGAATTATTTGGGAGTCAAACAATTTATGCAAATAACGCTGCGTCGGGTTGACCGCGGTAAAGCACAACACGATACTGCAAGTTCAAAGTTTCATCGGCTGCGAGATGGAGCGGTTCGTAATAAACGAGCGAGGGATGGATTAAGCAGTAGTTTTCCCGATTGCGTACCCACCACGTTGTCGGATAACGCGGGTTATCGCGATGATCAACAATGGCGACACCGTAGGTTTCGTTGTCAGTCGGATGTTGTGTTGTGAAACTACACCAACGGCTCTGTTGACCGAAGATGTCCATCGGTTCAGTGCGCCCATCGGCATCCAATAAATTTCCCGGTGTGATGATATTGTCGAATCGGATTGCCATACCACTGTAGAATCTGCCGTCTGCACCGGGTTCACCGCGCCGTAGATCCAAAACCACCTCACGTTCATTCGGTTGAAGCGTCAGCGAAACAGAAATCTGCATCGCATCGGCTGTGGGTGAATGGACGGTTATCTCTCGCTGCTCGGTGAGATGCGTTGTACCTTCCCAATCGATCCACGCGTTCTCAGTTGTTAGGCGTGCGCTGTCAGCATCCGCATTTTGGGCAACAACCCGCTGGTGAACGATTTTGCCGAAGCCTGTCGGATCGCTACCAGGTCCCGGTTGTTCCCAAAAATTGACTTCGTTGACCTTTTTCCACGCGACCCATAGTCCTTGATGATGCACATGGTCGCCGGGTTCGTTCATTGTAAGCGGCGGCGCACCGGGTAGGTTCAACGGATGACAGAAGGGACGGTTGCCGTCTTCGGGAAAATGATAGCCTAAGACCTGTTGTCCGTCCCAAGCGACAGTTAGACTGTGTTCTGTTTGTGAAAGTGTAAACATATTTTTATCCGTAATGTTGCTGGTTTCATATTTTCTAAGGAATTATAGGTTTTGCGCTGCATGATAACCGTGTTCTGTGAGCGCAGTACATATAGAGGTCCAGATAGTTCGTGCTTGTTCAACTGCCTCGGAGGCATCTGTCTCGGTAGCTCCTTGCCTATCCTCTGGGTACCGTGCTTCAACTGCCCATCGGGTTAAATTCGATAGGTCTGGATGCGCGGTTTTAAGTTGCCAGCTCTCAGGCACCAGGTCCCGCAAAGTATCCAAGTCATGCGTTCTTGGAAAATCAATCTGTAAGAAGATTAGGACCGCCTTGAATGCTTTTTCAGCAGATTGTTGGGCACACCAACAGGATTGACGAGATGGCATGTGTGGATGCCTTAAAAATGTTTCAGCTGTTGTTAAGTCTTCCTCTGCGTGGTGGAGCCAGCGGGCCGTGTCCGCGAGCCGATCATTCCTTTGCATAGCGTCCATTACCTCTCTGTTGGGCAGCGCAGGGTGCTGGGCGGATCCGCTGTGTGCGGCTGCGTTCAAGTTTTTCCAAAGGATCTTACCCTCTTGTTGGGCATACCGCAGCACGGATCCGATTCGCGTGCGACCGCGTTCCAACTCTTCCGGTGTTGATACGATGATGTCCTTTGCCACGGGGACATCAGATAGGGCACGCCCAATGTCAATGGCAGTTTTCCGTTTATCCGTGAGTTCCGCGAAAACCACGAGCAGATCTATATCACTATGCGGATCTGCGTCCCCTCGCGCCTGTGAACCGAAGAGGATAATCTGCAGCGGGTCAAATTCACGCACAATGCGCTCTGTCATGATTGAGA
>JAPPBX010000009.1 GCA_026702755.1 Candidatus Poribacteria bacterium
AAAATAAGTCAGCAGTCAGTAAGCGAGGTTGCAAACCTCGCCTGCAGGTAGGAGGTAAACATATTCGCGAAAATTATGATATCGGTTGGTTTTCTTTTGAATACTGCCATAGTGCCTTATCCAAGGTTCGCATGTCAACTTGGTTACGGGATGCGATATCTCGACAAAAGTTTGTGTAATCTGACCAAAAAGCAGATGAATATTTGTAGTCGTCTAATCCGATGGACCACATCGCCCGGAAATCAAGGATTGGGTATGGGTCCTTGTGGAATAGGTGAAGGATTACAGAGGCGGTTGGCCAATCAACCCCATCAAGAAGGCGTAGGGCTCTTATTCTTGCACGTTCGCTTGTGGCACTAAAGGCAAATGAAGTAATGTCTTTTATGTAGTCATCGTCGTTTTTTTCAATAAGACCGGCGCGTCTGTTAGATTTCCAGCGCGCAACGCGTTTCAATAGTCTTTTATCAAGGTATCCTTGCTCTTGAATTTTAGGACTAATTTCCATAAAATAAGTTTCGGTAGATCCAGAGTTGAATCGTTCAGCCCATTGTTGGATTTCAGATTCGGGAAAACGTAATTTCATGTAGATGCTCCTTTTGACATAACGATGATAATCTCAGTGGCGATTTGTCGAACTTTAACATAAGGTATAATAGCAGATTTTGAGAGACCAGTCAACCGTATTTATCGGGAACGCTTTTTGAACCCCGGAGGGGTGACATTTCTGTAGAAAACGTTTATACGCTCCATTGAACCCCAGAGGGGTGACATCTATCGCGGTTGTCGGAATCAGCCGTTGTCATCTGTATATATGATAGATGCCGCCCCTACGGGGCTGCGCTTTCTATGTGTTGCGTTTCTACAGAGATGCCGTTCCTACGGAACTCAAGAGGGTTTTGGAGTCTGTGGGGTTTCCGATTAAGATCCGGTTCGGTTAGGGGATTTAGTCTGGGAATAGACTAAATCCATTCCTTGTATTACATTCCGAACCTACCGTTACTGATACGACAGCGAGGAGGACGGAAAGAGAAGATTACATCAATTCGACAAAGACTTCGTTTGCAAGGAAAAGACCGCGAGGTGTGAGACGGAGATGCGTGGCTGTGCGTTCCAGCAACTGCAAGTCTATCCATTTTTTGAGGATGTTACCAAAGGCAACTTCAATTTCTTCACCGAATCGGTCTTGATAGGCTTCAAGCGAGATGCCTTCGCGTTTCCGAAGCGCGAGCATGAGCGTTTCCGCTTTCTCAGCGTGTCCAGTGAGATGTTCGGTATCGGCGATCGGCTTGTTGCATTGGGAGAGTGCATCAATATAAGGCGCGATGCCCCGAATGTTGGTATAACGGACACCGTTGACATAACCACACGCACCGGCACCGAGTCCGATGCATGGCTGGTTGTTCCAATAGACGAGGTTGTGTCTCGTAAAGTGGTTCGGTTTGGCGAAGTTACAGATTTCGTAATGTGTGTATCCGTGAGAAGTTAGCGTCTCAATCGTGTATTGGAACATATCGGCTTCGGTGTCCTCGGTCGGGAGGTGGAGTTCCCCGGCTTGCCACCATTCATAAAACGGGGTTGCCTCCTCCATGACGAGGTTATATGCTGAGATGTGGTTGGGTTCAAGGGCAATCACTTCGTTGAGGGTCTGATGCCATGCTTCCATCGTTTGGTCGGGCAGTGCGAAGATGAGGTCGATGTTGATGTTCTCAAAGCCACCTTCGCGGGCGAGGTGGTAACTCTGGAGGAATTCGTCAACACTGTGGATTCTGCCTAACTGTTGCAAGGTTTCGTCTTGCATCGCTTGTAGCCCGAAACTGAGGCGATTCACACCGTTGTCTTGCATCACGTTGAGCTTCTCGCTATCGACGGTACCGGGATTACATTCTACGGTGATCTCCGCATTCGGCGTTAGTTGGAAATATTCATGTATATCGGTGAATAACTGCGCCAAGGCGTTAGCAGAGAGGATAGAAGGTGTGCCACCGCCGATGAAAATCGTTTGTAGTGGGTCGGTATCTGGGGCGTAAAGTGCTATCTCTGTGCGGAGTGCTTGTAGATATGCCTTCGCTTGTTCCTTATGGAAGGTGTAGGTATTGAAGGCGCAATAGTAGCATTTCGTCGCGCAGAATGGGATATGAATGTAGACAGAAGAAGCGGATTTATGAGGATAGTTCATACTGCGTGTGGTTGGTTTTTTGTGCTTCTACTACGTCTCTAACTGCGAGTAAAAACGCCTCTATGTCCCCATCTTTTTCGTAATCCTCAAGCGCGACAGAAAGGTATATTTTTGCGTCCTCTGGATCACGTAGTTGTTCTATGTGATAATCTTTGAATTTTTGATAGTTGTGCATTTTTTGAAGTTACGGTGTCTGGTCACAATCATACAAATGCCGCCCCTACGGGGCTTGGATCTTTTTTCACCACACGCTGCTATAAACATACCGTCCCTACGGGACTGAAGAGGTTTCTGAAGACTTCAAGGTTTCCGCGTAGGATCCGGTTCGGTTAGGAAACCGAACCTACCGGCCCTGGGGGGTGTCAAATTCGAGTCCGATTCGGATTGCTGCGCCTGTATCGGCGTAAGAGAACGCTTCGTTGATGTCGCTGAACGGAAAGGTATCGGAGATGATTTTGTGGAACGGATACCTGTCTCGTGTGCGGCTGAGGAAATCGAGTGCGCGCGGGATAACCCACGGCTCATAGACAATTACGCCGCGAATCGCTTTGCTACAACGGACGATGTTACCCGGATCGATCTCTGTGGGGAATCCGAGATTGATGTTCCCTATCCAGAGATAGCGTCCGCCCCAACGGAGCATCTCCACGCCTTCAGCAAGGACACGAGGCGATCCGACAAACTCAGCGACGAGGTCTGCCCCGATGCCGCCGGTCTCGTCGAGTACGTATTCAACCCGTGATTTCATGTCAATTTCATCAACATTGAGAGTCTCATCGGCACCGAATTCCTTTGCGAGTGCGAGGCGTGCAGGCAGTCGGTCCAGAACAATGATTCTCCCCGCTCCCATCTCACGTGCAACTGCTGTTGCGTAGAGTCCGAGTCCACCGGCACCTTGGATAACCACGGTATCACCGAGTGTGATACCGATCTGGTTGAGTCCGTAAATGACTTCGGACAAAGCGCAGTTGATGGGCGATACGAGCGCGTCTGAGAGTTCGTCGGGGACCTTGAACACCCAATGTCCCGGTTTCATGTAGTAGTATTCGCCATAGGCGCCGTGGAAATGAGGCGGATGCTCGCTGGAGACCCCGAGCCAATCGCGATAGCGATTGGGACATCCCGGTTTTCCGTTGAGGCACATCCAGCAGCGTTGGCACGGTTTGAAATAGGAGTAGGCAATGCGGTCGCCTTCGGTGAGCGGTTGTCCGGTGCTGTCCGTTGTTATGTTGCGTCCCATCGCTTCAATCGTCCCGATCATTTCGTGTCCTAACACTTGCGGGATACCGCTCTCGATTTTGGGTCCGTGTCCGCGCCAAAAATGTAGGTCAGAGCCGCAGATGTTCGCCATGCGGATGCGCACCAGTAGGTCGTCCGGTGTGACGGACGGGATGGGATATTCCCGGAATTCCATCGGCGTTTGCGCTTGCGTGAAGATCGCAACTTTTCCTGTTTTCATTTTTTTAATTTCCCTTGCGGTTCAATGAGATTGTGCCGAACGTTTCAGACAACTGTCGAGATGTTAATCTCGGCCGGAGGTGTGTCTTCAGGTCTCTCTCGGACAACAATTTCAATGTCGCGATCCAATTTTCTGAGCAGTCCAAATAGGCGTTCAATCGAAAAGTCGTCAAGCCTTCCGTTTAGAAGTGCCGTGATTTCAGACTTACTCATATCCAGCTGCTTAGCTGCCTTACCATGTTTAAGTTTTCTTTCGGCTATAATATCATAGATTATTCCGGCAAGGCGAGCTTTCGCGAGGTATTCCTCTGGACTGGGAATTTCTAAATCTTTGAATACATTACCGCTGCCGACTTCGTATTCGATTTTTTCGTTAGTCATTTTTGTTCTCCTTAACCGGCGAGGTTGAAAACCTCGCCAGCGATAGGAAACGGCAAAAAGCAAAGTTGCAGTGTTAGTACTCATCGAAATTGACGACTTTCCATTTTCCATCAATCTGTTCGGTGTTGATAACTACATTTCGGGTGTGCGTCGTCGTGCCTCGGATTTTGATAGTGAGCCTGTAGTTAAACAACACGTGTGTTTCCTTTTCTTCTTTGCCAATAGGTTCGTATTCGATGTTCGGCATCTCATCAATTTGTTGATCTTGCGACCTTACCTCACTGACACGCGCGATTTCATCCTCCAGTTTTTCTGCGGCGAGTCCGTGGCTGAGTTGTAATGCCGCCGCTTGGTCTGCGCGCTGGTAATAATTATAGATGAAGTCCTCGCTGACCGCCTGCGGCGTGTTTCTATTTGAACATGCCAGTACTAACGGGATAAACAGAAGGAGGTATCGTGTTTTTATTTTCACTATTTTTTTCTCGCGCGGATCATCGCAACGTTGAAGATACGGCGTTCATAGCCGTGCGCGGGGCTGTTCGCAACTCGTCCTAATGCCCAGAGTGTTGAGGAGCTGCCGCCATCGAAGTTGATGGCGTGTTTGATGCCGAGTTCGCTGAAAAACTTGCCCATATCGTAAAGCGTCATCCCCATGCTATATCCAGGTTGTCTGCCATCAACAGCAATGAGGAAGAGTTTCTCGTCGTTGAATCCTAAGGCACTGCGCGGGTGGCGAGACGCGCCGTTACGATGACTCCGTGCGCTGCGACCACCTGATTGCCCGAATTTGAGGAGTTCAGGTTCAACCTTGCCATCTCGGACGAGTCGTAGGTTTCCACCGATTCCCTGCTGAACGCTTTGCCATTTTTTAGGCGTGAGGGCAATCTCCAGTGTGCCTGCTGTAGATTTGGTTATTTTGCTTGCCCAATCGCGCGCCAAGCGGGGTTCAATCGCAAGGACGACACCATCGGACGGAATAACGCTGTTGCCCCGCGGATTGACGGCGGTGACGACGAATCTACTGGTGTACCTTCCCGTAAGTGGAAGTTTGATTTGCCTGAGTGTGAACTCGTAGCATCGGCGTGTTAGCGTTCTGCGTCCAAAACGCGGCGTAAACAGCACAACAGGGCATACGGAATCACAGATTTGATTCACCGCGTCAATTGGAAGCACATCACCAGCGATCCGAAGCTTACCATTGAGTTTCACCGCATCCAAGAGGAACTCTCCGTCAGGCGTTACGCCGAAACTCGTTTCACCCCATGCCGATGGTGGTGAATACCCCCATCTGTCAAGGCGTATCGGAATAGTGACGAGTTCACCGTTCTGAATATGCAGATTGAACATCATACCGCCACGTCCGCGGTTGTCCTCGCGGATACCGAAACTTCCATTGACACCGGCGAAGGACAGTTCCTGTCTTTTCGTGAGCCGTCTCGTGGCATCGGTGACGGTTTCGCGTCCTAAAATCTGGTTGTTAGAAAGCGCAACAGCGAATTGGAGGTTTTCCGCCGTGCGATCCATCTCTGCGATATAAACCGCTGCACCGCCTATCCACCAATAACGGAGCAGCCGAAATCCGTCACGCCATCTGTCGCTTTGGAGTTCATCGCGCCTGTTGACGGTGTCCGGAAGTACCTCTCGATTTTGGCTGTTGGTAGCACCGATACGGAAAAACCGATTTTCTCGGGCACGCAACGCGCTAATCACTAAAATAAAAAGCAGAATAAGCACGCATACCGTAATTAATCTTGTGAGGTAAGGTCTGTTTTCAGTCATCATTTTTCGTGTTTTTTGATTAATATTACGAACATCAAGTCTTAGCGTTGCACCTACAAGACACTGCTTGCCTTTAAACCGATACCGGTAAGGATTGACACCACTTGGTCCCCCGTGGCTATGATTCCTTCTCGTTTAAACTTTTGATACGCGCGAACGACCACAGCAGAAGTTGGTTCAACATAAATCCCTTTGGCTGCGAGTGTTTTCAGTCCTGCTTTGATGTCTGTATCGTCAACGGTGGTAAATGCGCCGTTTGTAGAGCGAAGTGCCTCCAAAATGTTGTCGCCTCGGATAGGAAGTTCAGCAGTGATGCCTTCCGCAAGCGTTTCTCCAGTTTGTGCCATTCTCGTGATAGATGGTGTATCTTCAGTGTATGCATTGTAGACCGGACAGCAGACATCGGGCTGAACGCCAAGGAGTCTCGGTATTTTTTCAATGATGCCTTGGGTCTTTAACTCACGGAATCCGATGAAGAGTCCTAAATAGATACTTCCGAATCCGACGGGACATAAGACGTGTGTTGGGGCACGCCATCCGAGTTGTTCAACGATTTCATACGCCAATGTCTTTGTGCCTTCCAAGAAAAACGGGTGCCAATTGTGGGATGCGTAGCAGGTGGTTTCCGCTGCGAGTTTGACTGCTTCTGTGGTTGCCATGCGGTTTCCCGGCACCAATTTCAGTTCGGCACCGTAGGCAGAAATCTGTTTTAATTTGCCTTGCGAGGTGGACTCAGGGCAGTAGATGGTGCAGTGGATACCTGCCCTCGCGCTGTAGGCGGCTATTGCTGCGCCTGCATTACCAGATGAATCCTCAACAACGCTCTCAACCCCAAGTGCTTTGAGATGTGTGAGCAGGACAGATGCCCCTCTGTCCTTATAGGAACCTGTCGGACAGAGATAATCCAATTTTACGAAGTGTTCAGGTTCGTCAACATCAAGCGGCATGAGAGGTGTCATGCCTTCACCGAGTGTGACAATATCTGTCTCTGCGTCAATCGGCAGTGCCTCGCGATACCGCCAGAGCGACATCGCCGCTGGGACCTGTGCATTCGGCAAGATACGTGAATCCGCAACGAGGTTCAACGCGCTGCCACAGGTACACTTATAGCGCAAAGGTGAGATTTTGTAGGTTTTACGACATTCATTGCACAGATAATTCATTATTATAGTAAACCCCGAAAGTAAGAGGGCACTTTGGAAAACACAAAACACCTCACCACCGCTGGCGAGGATTGTATCCTCGCCCTTCTACAATGTCTAATTAATTGAGGGTGTTTCATAAATCATTAATATTCTATCGAAAGACAGTTTTAATGTGTGTG
>JAPPBX010000010.1 GCA_026702755.1 Candidatus Poribacteria bacterium
GGACTATCGGGAGATTCAAGCCGAGTTGAAAAAAGAAGGCAAACTTTGAACTCACCGACGCTTTACACCATCCGTTTAGAACGTCAAGCAGAACGAGAATTACGGAAATTGCCCAGAGACGTTGTCCAACGTATTAATGCTGCCCTTGAGAGATTGATCCATGAACCCCGACCTCAAGGCGTTGTTAAACTAACAGGACAGACAGGTTCAAAGTGGCGAATACGGATCCGGGAAGAGCGAAACAGCAGCCTAACTCGCAACCTTACACTACGCTATATTAGGCATTGTGTAAGACAAAAAGTTTATTTTACAAAAAGGAGCGGGCATTCCTCCTCAACCTAAAGGGTGGGGTCTCCTGCCCGAAGATTGATGAAACCCGAGCAAGTGATAAACCAAGACCCCGAGATTCACGGCGGGACACCCGTATTTACGGGCACCCGTGTTCCGGTAAAAGCACTCATCGATCATCTAAAAGCCGGAGAAAGTCTTGACTATTTTCTTGAAGGATTTCCTTCGGTTTCCCGCGAGCAAGCAATTGCTTTTTTAGAATTCGCTTTGGCCCAAACAATCCGATCATACCCGCGGTAAGAGGGTTTCTATTGTGTTATAAATCAATGGCACTCAATTAATATATTCAATACTGTAAAACAAAACGCTACCCTTGGAAACCATCTTGACAACCAATAACACAAAAAACCTCCTACAGCAATTGCCTGCCGTCGAAAAACTTCTGAACACCCAGGAGATGCTTGACTTGCAAGCGTCCTACGCTCGCGATCTCGTGATAGAGGCACTGCGCGCTGTTGTCGCTGACATCCGAGCCGATATTCTGAGTGGAAACCAGACACAACTGCCAGAATACACAGAATACGCCGAACGAACGCGTCAGAAAATTGAAGCAAAGATAGGGGCAGGCATGCGTCCCGTCGTCAATGCGACAGGCACGGTTACACATACCAACTTAGGCAGATCGTTGCTAAGCGACGTTGCGTGTGAAGCGATCCAGCAAGCCGCGCAGAACTATGTCAACCTTGAATACGACATTACAACAGGTGAGCGCGGACATCGGGATAGAATAACCGAACCGCTCCTACAGCAGCTAACAGGTTGTGAGGCATCTACGGTCGTTAACAATAATGCCGCAGCGGTTTTGCTCGCGCTGCAAACCATGGCACGCGGTAAAGAGGTGATCGTATCACGAGGAGAACTCATCGAAATCGGGGGCGCATTCCGAGTTCCTGACGTAATGGCAGCAAGCGGTGCAGTCCTTCGAGAGGTAGGCACAACCAACCGGACCCATCTCCGAGATTATGCCGAGGCTATCAATGAAAACACAGGACTACTGCTCAAGGTGCATCCGAGCAATTACAAAATCCTCGGTTTCACGTCAACGCCCTCGATGGATGAATTGACGGAACTCGGCGCACAGCACGGTGTCCCTACAATGGAAGATCTTGGCAGCGGTGCACTTGTTGATATGACACTATATGGACTTCCACACGAACCCCTCGTCGGAGAACGTATCGCCAGTGGCGTAGATGTTGTCACTTTCAGCGGTGACAAACTGCTCGGTGGACCACAGGCAGGGATCATCGTCGGTAAAGCGGAATGGATCGAAAAGATGCGTAAAAATCCGATGATGCGCGCACTTCGGGTCGATAAACTCATCATCGCCGGTTTGTCAGCGACGCTCCGACTTTACCTCACCGATAGTACCACCATGGTTGAACAGTTTCCAATGCTCAATCGCTATACGCGACCGATAGAGGATCTCCACGCCCTTGCCAAAGAACTCAAGATGCAACTGGAAACGCTCTTCGGGGAAAAGATTGACATTCAGGTTTCGGAAACCTACGGACAAATCGGAAGCGGTGCTCTCCCGGTTGAGACATTGCCGAGCGTCGCTCTCGTCCTTGAACCTTCCGGGATTTCCGCTGAAATGCTCGCTGCACAGTTCCGAAACGCCACAATCCCCGTCATTGGGAGAATCAAGGACGGTCTTTTTTGGCTGGATCTGCGGACGGTTTATGAGAGAGAACACACGTGGATCGTCGAAACCGCTACACAAGTCGCAGAAAACTTTTAAGAAATGAAATGGGATCACGGATTACGCGGAGTTCACGGAGAACACGATTGTTTTGGCTTCCCAGTGACCGAATTAAATTAGCAACGAAACCTAAGCCTGAAACGAAGTGGAAGGCGACTCTTGGGCAAAAACAGCTTAATGCCCAGTCCACGTCGTTTCTCCGCAAGGTAAGTTTAAAAATCCTCATTACCATCGTCACTCTTAGTGTTTACGCGTGCGGACAAAGCGAGGACGGTTCCACCACCGGCATTGAATCAGCCACAGAAATTGTCTCCGAAGTTGATGGTGCGACAATGGTGCTGATTCCTGCGGGGACGTTTCAGATGGGTTCCACCATCGGGGATAGCGACGAACAACCCGTGCATACCGTTACCCTTAACGCATTTTATGTGGATATGTATGAGGTAACCAATGCCCGCTATCAGAAGTTCGTTCAAAGCACAGGCTACCCGCAGCCACCCCTATCGCACGACCCGAAATTCAATGCCCCTGATGCCCCTGTCGTCCATGTGACCTGGCGCGATGCCGCTGCGTACGCGGCGTGGGCAAACAAACGTTTACCGACCGAAGCAGAATGGGAATACGCCGCACGTGGAAATCTTACTGGTAAACGATACCCGAACAGTGATATAATAACATACAGAGATGCCAATTTTGGGGGTACGGGTGGAACGGACAGATGGAAATGGAGCGCACCCGTCGGCAGCTTCCCACCGAACGGCTATAACCTATATGATATGGCAGGAAACGTGTGGGAATGGTGTTTTGATGAATACAACGCTGAATTCTATAGCCTGAGTCCACAGAACAACCCGCGCTTCGGCAGAGAAATTGCACCAGATGACGAAAACTTTCGTATCTTACGCGGTGGTGGATGGGGCGGGAGTCCTGAAGACCTTCGCGTTGCAGACCGGTGGTATCACCTCTCATCCGGCAGCACAATCGGCTTCCGCTGCGTAAAAAATTTAGAAGAATAGTCATCGGTTATCAGTGGAGAGACATCAGAAATTCTTGATGTGTATCAAAACCTCTTTTAACCGACAACTGACAACCGACAACTAATAACCATTATGGCAGTTTCTGTTGAATTAACCCATGTCACAAAAGCCTTCGATACAACGCTCGCTGTCAATGACGTGAGTCTGAAAATTGAGACGGGAGAGTTCTTCTTCCTCCTGGGTCCGTCCGGATGCGGCAAATCAACTTTCCTCCGTATTGTAGCAGGATTCTACAAACCCGATATCGGCGAATTGCGGTTCGACGATACCGTGATGAACAACGTGCCGCCGCATCAACGCAATACAGGAATGGTGTTCCAAAATTATGCCCTATGGCCCCACATGTCCGTCGCCGAAAACATTGAATATGGACTGACGCTTCGGAAATTCGACAAGGCAGAACGCAACGAAAAAATTATACGAGCGTTAGAGATGGTACAGATGGAAGACTATCACGATCGCGCAGTCAACACGCTCTCCGGTGGACAGCAACAACGCATCGCACTTGCGCGTGCGCTCGTTATTGAGCCGAGTGTCCTACTCCTCGACGAACCGATCAGTAACCTCGACGCTGCACTCCGACAACAGATGCGCGACGAAATAAAGCAGATTCATGACCGGACTAATATTACAATGTTCTATGTCACACACGATCAGGTCGATGCACTCTCTATGGCAGATCGGATGGCGATTATGCAGGATGGCGTTATCATCCAAGTCGGCACACCGCGTGAAATCTATCAGTTTCCAAAGAACGCTTTTGTCGCGAGTTTTGTTGGGGAAACCAACTTCATTTCGGGCAAGGTCGAGCAGGCATCGAACGGCAGTGCTACAATTGACACTCCGATTGGGACACTTCACTCGGAAACCGTCTACCACGACCTAACGCAGGGAACACCCGTGCAGTGTTCAATTCGACCAGAAGCACTCATTATTGATAGCACTCAGGATAGCAGTAGCCAATCTGAAAACCTTATAACTGCGAAAGTGACAGCAGTCAACTATTTGGGACGGATAGAAGAATACCAACTGGTAGCCGCAGACATCCCGCTCAAAGCTGTGCATTACAACCCCGGCACAGAAACGAAAAAGCCGGGAGATACCGTTCAACTCGCAATATCAGCAGCGGCAGTTCTTCCACTGCCAGATTAAAAGTAGTAGGCACGCTCCGCCGTGCCGTCAATCACAACGGACATAGTTAAAAAATGCGATTGACACCGAGCCAACAAGCAGCCCTTAATATAGAAAAACATATCTGTGTAACCGCCGGTGCGGGTTCAGGAAAGACGACTGTATTGGTCGAACGTTACCTTGAAATCTTGCGAAGCGAGAAGGCAAACCCGCGAGAAATCGTCGCTATCACCTTCACAGATAAAGCCGCCGCTGAGATGAAGGAACGCGTTATTGAAAAACTTAATGCCGAAGAAAGCATTGTTGATCGCGGAACAATCCTTGAACAGATGAACACGGCCCCCATCTCGACCATCCATGCATTCTGTTCACGTATCCTGAGAGAATTCCCCTTTCAAGCCGGTGTACCAGCCAATTTTAGCATCTTGCAAGGTATCGATCAGAAACTCCTGCTACAGCAAATCCTTCGAGAAACCCTCAAGGAGATTGCCACAAACAAGGAAGATAAACACCGGGGCGAACTGACACGCCTGCTACAACGCTACGGACGACGACAAAACTTGGAAGAACTGTTTTCGAGCATGGTAAACCAGCGCGATGTCATTGATCATCTCATTAAAGAGGTTTACGGCAGTCAAAATGTTGAACAGCTGCCAGATGTTTGGGAACACGCCATTCGTGCAGAATCGATGTCGGAAAATGATGTTATCGAATTCATCCGGTGTCTAAACGCCGCTTTGCATCTTGCGAAGGGCAAAAATGTTACATTGATTATACCTTTAGTCCAAAAATTGGAAGCGTTGCCTGAGAAAAACCCGGACTCACCTGAAGTGATGCGTCTACTGAAAGAAATCGCAGATCTAATTACAATAAAAAGTGGCGGCATCGCGAAAACCGCTTTTCTGGGCAGAGGGGTCAAAACATCGGACATTGAAACCGAAATCAACTTTCTGGTATCGGCCGCGGAAAAGATTCAAAACGCTCCTATCATTGAGGCGGATGGCGAAACTGATGACGATTTTCTACTCAGCACAACCTATGATCTGCTCACCCTATATACCCGAATCCTTAACAATTACCAAACTGCCAAACTCTCCCAAGGCACACTCGATTTCAATGACCTGCAACTGAAAACCCGCGATCTGCTTCGCGACAACAAAGAAATCCAGCAAGCATTGGTTGAACGCCACACATACTACATGGTGGACGAATATCAGGATACAAATGAACTACAGTACGAATTAGTGATGCTGCTCACAAACGAACTCAAAGAAGCAAATCTCTTTATCGTAGGTGATCCAAAACAGAGCATTTACGCGTTTCGCGGCGCAGATGTCCGTGTGTTTAAAAAGACAAATCAAAAAATCAAAGACACGGGAGGTGAAGACATCCCTCTCAAAGAGAATTTCCGCTCTCTACGAGACACCGTCGGGTTTGTCAATCACCTTTTCGATTGTTTGATGGGTGATGGAACTGAAACCGAATTTGAGGTGCCGTTTGAATCCCTTATTAAAGCGCGACCTGTTGAAGCAAACGGTGCGATTGATATCATCCTCGGAGAGAAGGGCGACGCGACAGCAAACGAATACACGCTGATCGCACAGCACATCAAAAATATGAGCAGGAACGGCGAAACGGTATGGGTGCGCCGCGAGAACAGCGGAGAATCAGAACATCCAATTGAATACGGCGACATCGCCATACTCATCCGTAGCAGAACACATCTTCCAGATATTGAGCATGCTTTACTTGAAGCAGGCATCCCCTACCTCACCACCGGTGGCATCGGTTTCTATCAACGCCAAGAAATCTACGATATCTGGAACTATCTCCATTTCCTCAATACACCGACAGAACATCACGCTTCCCTTGCTGGCGTTCTTCGCGGTCCCGCTTTCGGTATCTCTGACACTGAACTCTATGAAATTTCACAGCAAGATGGAACAAGTTTCTGGAACAAAGCGCAGAATTACCAAGCAGGTTCTCATAACCTCGGACGCGCGATAGACACCTTAAAAAGGCACATCCAGATTGCACATCGCATGTCTGTAAACCAACTCATCGTAACCATCGTTAATGAAACAGGAATGATTGGAACGCTAAAAACAGGAAAACAGGGGCAGCAGCGGTGGGCAAACTACCAAAAACTCTTGGAACACGCCAGAAGTTTTGACAGTGACGAAACCAAGCAAACCCTTACAGATTTTATCGAATTTCTGGATATTTTAATTGAGGAAGAGCGACGCGAAGGGCAGGCACCAGTTGAGGCAAGCAGAGGCGCAATCCAAATCATGACGATCCATGCCGCCAAGGGACTTCAATTCCCGGTTGTGATACTCCCATGCCTTGACCGAGGCGCGGAGATGGCGAGAGAGCCTTTTATTGATGAAACACTTGGGATCGGTTTCAGCCCACTTAATCCGGACAACAATTACAAAAAAACTGAACCGCGCATTGTTGACTATATGAAAAATCGGGCGAGCCAAAAAGAGTATGCCGAAAAGAAGCGGTTGTTCTATGTCGGTACGACACGCGCCCAGGACCGGCTTATTTTAGCGGGAAGCCTCTCTGGCACCGGTAAACCGCGGAACATACTTGAATGGCTTTATAAGCATCTCGGCATCGGTGAAGAAGACAATTTACTGAACTTACCCTTTAGACTAAAGGTCTTTCCCGATAGCAGTCAACAATCTGAAGATACTTTGACTACGGACAAGGATTCTGATGATGAAACAACACCCGTCGATTTTCCGGAGCATCCGTTACCGACTCTGGAGCCAACCGAGATCTCCGCGTCCTTCTCTGTAGCCGAGCTCGCTAACTATGCGCGCTGTCCGCTGCGGTATCAGTTGGAAAATGTCCTACGAATTCCGACAAACGAACAAAGAGAATCGGGTTCAGACGAAATCGATATGTCCGCTGCGATCCGCTACACCCTCGCTCGAATAAGACAACTATCAGACGCAGAAAATCTTGATAGGCTGACTGATCAAGCATTTGAGAATTACCCTGAAGCAACGACCGAATCAAAAGCGAGACTTCGCACTTATGTTAGCAATTTTCTCAATTCCGAACTCGGAGAAACAGCACGCGTTGCCTCCGAAACCCATGTCAATCAGCAAATCCACGCAGCTATCAACGGACACATCATTGATGGCAGATTGGACAGGATTTTTAAAGATGAAACAGGAAATTGGCAGATAATCAATTATAAAACCGACGAGGTTCAGAACTTAGATACATATCGTCCAGAAATGGAACTTTACAGTTTACTTGCACATCGGCGTTATCCAAATCAATCAACTGTGATAATTAATCTCTTCTTTACCGAAGAAAATCGGTGTGAACAGATACACTTCGACATGACACAATTGCAGGACGTTCAGGAACAGTGGCAGAAAAGAATATCCGCACTGCAGCGCGGGGTTTACCAGAAAAACCTTGAGCATTGCTGTTCCTGCCCGTATGCAGATCCAGATGGCGCGTGTATAATCACCGAACCTTAAGGAGAAAACGATGAAAAAGCTTACATCAATAACCGCAATCATTATGCTCGTCTGCTTTTCATTATGGGCATGGCAATCCAGTTTCGCTGGCACATGGCGCGACGATTTTGAAGACAAAGACACCCGTGAATGGAAAATTTTTAATCTCGACCGCAAGGTTGAAAAGTGGTGGATTAGTGACGGCGAAGCCGTTGGCGAAATCTTTTTACCCGGCTTCATGAGTCTCTGGATTACGGGTGAACTCACATGGAAGAACTACTCGCTCTCGTGTCGCGCGAAATTAGTGGAAGACAAGAATGAACCGCCAAGCATCGAGCTAACACTCCACGACAGAGGCGAAGAAGACACCCGTTACCTCTTTTTTATCGACTACGTTTTCAACACCGTCCGAATTGTCAAAGCACTCCAAGACAGCTGGTTTCCTGTCATTTTTCCATTTGATGCTGAAATCGATACGTGGTATGAACTGACTGCCACGATTCATGAAGACGGCACCCTTGAATTCAAGGTTGATGATGAGGTCTTCACTGTCATTGATGACGACCCTTTGAAAGGTGGGCAAGCTGGACTTGTTGTCGCAGATGGACAGGCTCGCTTTGACAATGTTGAAATTACGGGTCCGAACATTGATAATGGGGGACCGGGAAAAGCATTTCCTGTCGAGCCACGAACCAAACTCGCAACCACATGGGGAAAACTTAAGAAGAATTAGATTAACAATAGAAGTAAGAGAGATTTCCTCGTGTTAAGGTGAAACCATGCTGAAAAAATGTCTCATTTTCGGACTTATTATTTGCAGCGTTGCTTTGAACCAACTCGCGCTTGCAGGCACTTGGAAAGATAGTTTTGAAGATGACATCACCTCAGAATGGACACTCTTTAGTGGGAATCATAAGAAAGAAAAGTGGCGGGTTCATGAAGGCGAAGCCATTGGAGAAACTATTAACCATCCTGATTTTCTGAGTTTCTGGATAACGGGTGATGCTAAATGGCAGAATTATGCTGTGTCTTGCCGCGCACAACTTACTAAAGTCAAGAAGGATTCTGCGAGTTTCGGGCTTTTACTCTACCTCAAGAGAGACAGACTTTCCCTATATTTGTTCAGGATTCATTACGACTCTGGTTTCGCCAATATCGTAAAAATACTTCCACCTCCACAACGACCTGTTCAATTGGGAAGTTTGGATATGAATGTGCAAGTTGATAAGTGGTACCGATTGACTGCTGCTGTTTACAAAAATGGCACTCTTGAATTCCAAATTGGTAAAAAACTACTCAAGGTTGTTGACCACAACCCGATGCTGGAGAGCGGAAAAGCAGGGCTTGTCGTTGATAGCGCACAAGCACGATTTGATGATGTCGAAATCACGGGAGTGAATATCCGCGATGGCGGACCTGGAAAAGGGCGTCCCGTCGAGCCACAAACCAAACTCGCAACTATATGGGGACAACTCAAAAACGATTAAGTCAACAGTAACAGCGAGAGACTCGTCTCGCGCACAAAGGAGAAAACTATGCTTAAAAAATGTCTCATTTTCGGACTCGTTATTTGCAGCGTTGCTTTGAACCAATTTGCTTTTGCAGGCACTTGGAAAGATAGTTTTGAAGACAACGACATGTCCGAATGGAAAATCGTTGATGATTGGGAAAATGGCGCAGGAAAGTGGTGGTCCGATAAAGGTGAAGCTGTAGCCGAATCATTGGACGAATCAGGTTTTGCTATGTGGCTGACAGGTGAATCCACATGGGAATACTATGCTGTATCCTGTCGAGCAAAATTAGTGAAAAGTAAAAAGGAACCCGCGACTTTTGGGATCGTAATGCATGCTAACACTAATGAACTACTTGATGGACTACTTGATGCACATTATTATTTCCGTATCATTGGGGACTTTGACTTTATCAGTATTAGGAAATTCCGTCCATTTCCAGCCGGACCGGTCACACTCGGAGAATTCGATTTCGAAGTAAAAACGGACAGATGGTACCAACTCACTGCTACTATTCATAGAAACGGTGAAATTGAATTCCATATTGATAAGAAGTTGTTCACCGTGTTCGATGCCAACCCTCTGGAAGCAGGGCAAGCTGGGTTGGGTGTCTCAAATGCAGAAGTCCGCTTCGATGACGTTGAAATCACAGGTCAGAACATTGGCGATGGGGGTCCGGAAAACACACTCCCCGTCGAGCCACAAGCTAAACTTGCAACTACATGGGGACACCTGAAAAATAATTGACGAAAGGTACACATACGAGAAATGGAGACCAAACAGACAGTTGGCATCGGCATTATCGGGATGGGATGGATGGGCATGACGCACGCCCGCGCATACCGCCAAATTAGTGATCGGTTCCACGACAGTCCCCTCCACCCCAGGCTTGTCATTTGTGCTGATGACGTTGTCGAGCGTACAACCGAGGCGAAAGCACGTTTTGGATTTGAACGCACAACCACCGATTTCCGACACGTCATAGATGACGAAGACGTACATGTCGTCAACATCGCCGCGCCGAATAGCATGCACCTTGAGATCGTCGAGGCAGCAGCTGCCGCAGGAAAACACATCTTCTGTGAGAAGCCTGTCGGGCGGAATCCAGCTGAAACGAAGGCTATCTATGCCGCTGCACAGCGCGCAGGTGTCCTAACCTATGTCGGTTATAACTATAGATGGGCACCCGTCGTTCAATATGCGCATCAACTGATTTCAGAAGGGAAACTCGGCAAACTCACCCACTACCGCGGTAGGTTTTTCGCTGGTTACGCCAGCCATCCGCAAGCCGTCCTTTCGTGGCGGTTTCAGAAAGAGATAGCAGGATTAGGAACGCTGGGTGATCTGCTCTCCCACGTCATTGACATGGCGCACTTTATCGTCGGCGGTATCGACAGTGTCGTCTCACAACAGGAAACATTTATTTCGGAACGCCCAATAGCGACAGCGGGGACCGGCACACACTTCAGCCTCGGCGGTGATGGCAAAACGGAAGCGGTCACGAACGAAGATTACGTCGGGGCATTAGTCCGGTTTGAAAACGGGGTCCGCGGCACCTTGGAGGCTTGCAGAGTCATTACTGGACCGAAGTGTGAAATGGCGTTTGAAGTGCACGGTACAGACGGAGCCTTGCGTTGGAACTTTGAACAGATGAACGAACTTGAGGTCTACCTACCCACCGAGGACGGTTTTCCTGATGGGTACACACGTGTCTTAAGCGGTCCCGATCATCCATTCCACAGTTATTTCAATCCCGGTCCCGGTGTTGGATTAGGCTACGATGACCTGAAGACGATTGAAGCGTACCAGTTTTTACAAGCCATCCACACAGGAAAACAGGGAAATCCCAGTTTCCGAGAAGCCGCCGCTGTCGCCGATGTACAGACTGCTATCCAAACCTCATGGGAGGAGGATCAGTGGATTTCGGTATAAAGCAATCAGTCATCGGCTTTCAGCCATCAGCGATCAGAGGAAATGTGGATAGAAGGATGGAAGAGAAGATTGGAAGGTTCTTCGATTTGGAGACTCGGGGTCTCATCCTACCCTTCTTCCTACCTTCCATTCCCAAACTAATAGCCAATATAATATTTTGCTGCCTACTCATTCCTCTCAATGCTGCTGCACAAAACTTGCCGCCCCCTGGTAATATAAAATTTACCAACATCACGCAAGCAGCAGGCATCGACTTCATCCATAACACCGGTGCCTTCGGCAAGAAATACCTCCCCGAAACAATGGGTTCAGGATGCGCCTTCATAGATTACGACAACGACGGATGGCAGGACATCCTACTCGTCAATGGAAAGGATTGGGAGGGCAAGCCAACTCAGAAGCGGCAAACGATGGCACTCTACCGCAACAACCGAGACAGCACCTTCACCGATGTCACCGAAACCGCAGGTCTCGCGACACCCCTCTACGGCATGGGTGTCGCTGTCGCCGATTATGATAACGATGGCGATTCGGATATCTATATCAGCACCCTTGAAACCGATAGACTCTTCCAAAACCGCGGCGATGGCACTTTTGTTGATGTCACAGAAGCCGCCGGTATCCATAATCCGGGCTTCGGTACAAGTTGCGCATGGTTCGACTATAATAACGATGGACATCTTGACCTCTACGTCGCGAACTACGTTGAATGGAGCATAGAGAACGACCTGTTCTGTACCCTCGACGGCATCAATAAATCCTACTGCACCCCTGAATCCTACACAGGACAGTCCAGTAAACTCTTTAGAAATCGAGGCAACGGCACATTCACCGATGTCTCTCGTATCGCACGTATCGAGGACAATACGAGTAAATCACTCGGTGTCTGCATCTTCGATTACAATGCCGATGGCTTACTGGATATCTTTGAGGCAAACGACACACAACCCAATAAACTCTATCAGAACAATGGCGACGGCACCTTTATTGAAGCCGGAATGCTCACCGGCATCGCTTATAACGAAAGCGGTGTCGCAACCGGGGCAATGGGCATTGATGCCGCAGACTATGATCGCACCGGCAAAGAGAGCCTCGTCATCGGCAACTTCTCCAACGAAATGCTCAACCTCTATCACAACGAAGGCGATTTTTTCATTGATGATGCCCCCGCCGCACATATCGGAAATGCAACCTTATTGACGCTCACCTTCGCATGCTTCTTCTTCGACTTTGATCTTGATGGCAATCTCGACATCTTCACTGCTAACGGACATGTCGAAAACGACATCAACGCCATCCAGAGCCAAGTCACCTATGCGCAACCGCCGCATCTATTTCATAACGACTCTCACGGCAAATTCACCGAGGCAGTCCACAAAGTTGGTGCGGATTTGGCAAAGCCGATGGTCGGGAGAGGTGCAGCTTATGGCGATATCGACAACGACGGCGACTGGGACCTACTCGTTACTACCTCCAACGGACCCGCACATCTCTTCCGAAACGACGGTGGGAATCGTAACGCGTGGATTAAGGTACAACTTGTCGGACAAGCAAGCAATCGCGACGGAATTGGCGCGCAGATTCGCATTACCTCCGCGGCGGGGACACAGACACACACAGTCAAGAGCGGTTCCAGCTACTGCTCACAGAGTGAACTCACAGCCATCTTCGGCATAAACGATGATACTATAATCGAAACCATCAAGGTGAAGTGGCCCAGCGGTGCTGTCAGCACACGCAAGAACATCAAACCGAACCAACAGATTCGCATTGAGGAAGACACCCAGTAGAGACGTTTCCACAAACGGCATTATAGTAAAGCCCGAAAATATGTAGACAGTTAGTGAGCGAACCAACCCTCACTACTGCTGGCGAGGATTGTATCCTCGCCTCTCCGCATCCAAATAATTATGGGCTTTACTATAAAGTTATGGATATGCCAAACTCACGTTATAATAGGAGAATTTCAATACAATTTCAAATCTTTGCCTTACTCATGTTTATAACAGCGATGCTTTCAGGGTGTGAGCGAGTTCAACAAATTGTCGCACCACAAAAGGTATCTGCGATTGAAACTTGCACAGACGGAACCCGCGTCCTGAAGGTCGGCTTTTATGCCTATTTCGCGCCTATTAGTTACAGTGCCGAAGAAGACCCCGCTTCGACTGCGTTCAATACGCATCTTGGATACGAAGCAGATTTATTGAGTGCCCTTGAAGCGATGAAAGGAACAGGTTTGACGTTTTCTCGCAGGGCTATCGCTGAATGGGATGGCATCTGGCTGAAGTCTGCTGAACCGACGTATGATATTATCGGCGGCGGCATCACGATTCTGGAATCTCGGACGCAGGACGTGACAGGGACACCGCTTATCACTTTTACGTCCGGACATATCAAGTTTCGGCAAACACTTCTGGTTCGCGCTGCGGATGCGGAACGTCTCTCTTCGCATGCTGCTCTCAATAGCGGAGTCCGTGTTGGGGCACTTTCTGGCACAACAGGAGAAGAGCGTTTACTTCAACTCACAAAACTTGTGGATGAAGACGGCATCCTTATGTCCGGAACCCGGATAGAAATGGATGACGGCACTCTGGTGATTTCCGACGGCACAGCAGCTTATACGATTACAGCCGCGAGGTCATCTCCAAATCTGAAAGGGAGGCGACATCTCTATCCACCTACGGCAAACATGCCGCAAATCATCTATCTTGGCAACGAATTGGGGGAGTCGGAGTTGCTTGATGCACTTGCTGCGGGCAGTATTGACGCGATCGCGAGAGGTGAGATCGGGAACCAGAACACTGTGCATGCTTCAAATGGAGCGTTTGTTATCACCGCGTTTGATGAGCAGGTAGAATATGGAGGATTTACGCTCGCTCTTGAAGATGCTGCTCTTGCCGCCTGTATTGATAAAAAACTTAATTATCTGACAAACAACAAAAGCATTGGTTATGGAGAATGGTTACAGGATCCGTTGGTATTCATGAAACGCACCGAGCAATGGAATATCGAGACGGAATAGCCGATTTCAGGTTTCAGAAGACCCCCATGGAGGAAAACACCATGAAACGCTTATGTTATGTGCTTAGCATATTCCTTATCTTTGCTTCCCTATCGGTTTCTGTTCCAGCAAAAGCCCCGGAAACTGCCAAAATCGTATTTACATCAAGGCGTGATGGCAATTTTGAGATTTATATCATGAATCTGGATGGTTCTGATCAGAAAAACTTAACCCAGCACCGTGCCAAGGATACCTCACCTATCTGGTCGCCGACAGGTGAACAGATTCTTTTTACCTCGGATCGAGGTGGAATAGAGGATCTCTACCTTATGGATCCAGATGGAACGAATGTGCGTCAGGTCTTCAAAAAATTAATAGGCAGAGAGTTCCCAACGTGGTCCCCTGATGGAAAAGCACTTGCTTATCACCGGTTTCACACATTCTCTATCTATACCGCTTCAAGTGATGGAAAAGATGAGACAGAAGTTGCGGATGGCTTATGGCCTGCGTGGTCTTCCAACGGTTCTGAGATAGCCTTTATGGCAAGTAAGTTCGTTTGGGGTGAAAACGGAAATCTCCAACTTCCGAAGGTCAGGGTCCAGATTGTCAATCTACAAACCCGTGTAGAAGAGGAACTTCTTCCGGGGGAGACCTCAATGTTTGACCCTGCTTGGGCACCCGATAGTGCTCAGATAGCCTTTTCTTGGAGAGGTAGAGCGGTAGGGGGGAGTATGGGTATCCATGTCGCGAACCGAGATGGTAGCGGACTCAGGAAGATTATTGATGCTGGAGAGGGCATGGCAGCGTTTAACCTTTCCTGGTCTCCGGACGGGAATGAACTCGTTTACAACAAGGGGATCGGCGGTGTCAGAGACCTCTTCAAAGTCGCTGTGGACGGCGGTGCTCCAGAGCGACTCACACACCGGCAGGGAGATAACTTCAAGCCGGATTGGTTCGATCCAGCGTTTGCTTTGCCGGTCTCGCCTCAGTCATCCCTCTTGACGACAATATGGGGAAAACTCAAAACACAAGACTGAAGTTTCTTTTTCATCGCTTCAGTCGTCCCCATACCGTCGCAAGTTTTCCTTCTGCCTCAACTGCTGCAAATTCGCCATCGGTTTGCGCGCCATTTTTACCGACCAGATGATAGGCGTTGCCTGATGTATCTGAGAACTCGCGTGCTCCCCTCGCCTCATCAAAATGCCACAATGCAACCGTTTTTGCGTCATTCTTAAACTTTTTGCGCGGCGTGAAATCGCGTCTGGCAATATTGTAACGCGCAACCTTTGAGATGCGGACCTCATCAATATAGCCAGCAAAATGACCCCAAAAATGATCGCCGTGCATATCAGTCTTAATTTTCTCTCCAAACCCTCCGATTGTAAAATCCTGTGGATGCCCGGTGTGTGAGATATCGTCTGTAAGAGGCGTTCCTCCCCCTAAGATGCGCACGAAATCGTTAACGATGAGTGCCCTCTGTCTCCCTTCTGCTTGAAGGGCGATATGATACCATTGATTCGGGGGAACTTTAGTTAGCATGCTGAACGCTACTGTATGCCCTACGGCATGATCAAGGTGCACTGCACCCATTAGTCTGAAATCTCCCTGCTGACGAGGGGTCCAGGCATACATCCGCACCTGTTGGCTGAGAATTATTGGTATATTCTCGCCAGGCAGCTTGATTGGATATACCCACGCCTCAAAGGTGAATTCATCTGTGCCTTTTGGTATGAGGAAACCGAACGTTTCAAAGTCCAAAATGGCCTGGTCGTCCACTCCATCAAGGGCTAAATAATTCCCACCCGCGGGCGATGGCGGTGGAACCGCTGCAGCATTCAGCAGAATTAAAACGAACAGAAAAAGGAAAGCAAAAATTGGCATATTTCGTAGATTTTTCATCTTCGTAGGTCTCCTTGATTTTAAAGGTTATTTCTTATGTTCTGCTTTGAGTTCACCCCAGTATGTCAGAAGTTTACCCTTCGCTGTGACGGCACGAAATCCGGTGTCAAACACCTCAACGATTGGCGAAAATCTAAAATCACCTACAATACTCCCTAAGGTATAGATTTTACCATTAGCAACTGCTGCCATTATCACATTTGGGATCGTTAGAGGTTCTATTTGACGCCATTTGCCGGTTGTTGGATTATAAACGTCTACAGCGTTAATGTCTCTAATCTCATTATTCGTACCACCCAATGTATAAATCTCATTATCAACGGCAACGGTTAGAAAACCAAATTTGAACATTGGCATGTCAGAAAGCTGATGCCACTCGTCGGTTTTCGGATTATACTCTTCAATACGTGTGCCAAAACGTCCGGCAAGGTCGCCGCCAAATCGCACCAGACCACCGAGAACATAAATCTTACCGTCTACAACGACAGCCTCATTCACACTTCGTGCTGTCGGCATGTCTGCGCGTTTTTCCCATCTATCGGTCAACGGATCGTAGACCTCAACCAGACCTGTAATAGCCTTCCCAGCAAATACTCCATTTTTATTAACTTCAATACGTGTTCCACCAATGAGGTATATCTTTCCATCAACAACCGCCGTGGCAAAAGGCCTCCGGAGTGTTGGCATATCTGGCTTCTTGACCCATGTATCGGTTTGTGTGTCATATACCTCGACAGTTGTGTGGTATCTTTTTGCACCCCAGCGACCTTTGTAGTCATACCCCCCAAAGACATAGATTTGGTTGGAAAAGACTGCGGTTCGCGGCGCAATCCGCGGGGTCGGCATCTCTGCGGCTGCGTGCCATGTGTTCGTCTGTGTGTCGTAGACATCTACTGTTGAGAGTGCGGCACCACGTCCGCCTACATGTTTCTTGTGGTCGAAACCACCGAAGAGATAAATTTTACCATCCACAGCAGCGGCAGGACCAGCAAGTCTCCATGTCGGTAATGTAGTTATCTGTTCCCAACCCCCCGCAAAACTGCTGGAAGCAACAAGAAATAAAAAAGTAAAGACCCATTGCAAACATCTATATTTTGCGAGCATAACTTTCTCCTCCTCTTTTAACAATTCCAGAGAAACGCCATTCTTTCATTGCTTCAGTCGTCCCCATATCGTTGCAAGTTTTCCTTCTGCCTCAACTGCTGCAAATTCGCCATCGGTCTTTGCGCCATTTCTACCTATTAGATGGTAGGCGTTGCCTGATGTATCTGAGAACTCGCGTGCTCCCCTCGCTTCATCAAAATGCCACAATGCAACCGTCTTTGCGTCATTCTTGAACTTTGTGCGCGGCGTGAAATCGCGTTTGGCGGTATCGTAACGCGCAACCTTTGAGACGCGGACCTCATCAATATAGCCCGAAAAATGACCCCAAAAATTACCGTTCCAAAACTCAATTTCTTCTCCAAACCCCCCGATTGTAAAAGCCTGTGGATGCCTGGCGGGTGAGATATCAGGTGCGATAGTTATCCCCTGCCGTAAGACACGCACTAACTCGTTAACGATGAGTGTCGTCTGTTTCTCTTCTGTCTGAAAGACAATGTGATGCCATTGATTCGGCGGAAACTCTACTATCATGCCAAGTGCCCTTATAGGTAACACTATTATAGCGTTTGGAGCGTCCTCTCCGCCAACATCAAAGTACGCTTCACCTGATAGTTTTAAAAATCTATCATGAGGATGGTTCACGATGTTCATCTTCACCTGTTGGCTGAGAACCACCGCGTGTATATGCTGGTCAGGCGGCGTGGTTGGATATATCCATGCTTCAAAGGTCCATTCATCTGTACCTTTTGGCAAGAGAAGACCGAACGTTTCAAAGTCCAAGATAGCGTGGTCGTCTACACCATCAAGCACTAAATAGTTACCACCTGCTGGTGATGGCGGCGGAACCGCCTCAGCACCCAGCGGAATGAAAACCAGCAGAAAAAGAAAAGCAAAAATTGACTGATTTCGTAGATTTTTCATCTTCATAAGTTTCCTTGATTTTATAGTAGATTCCGTAAAGATAAGGGTGGTTCATAAATCAGCGCAAGTTAGCGTCTGGGTTATCAGTCGTCAATTATCAGTAATCTGTAAGCGTCGCGAGCGCAGCTCGCTCCTACTCCTATATATCGTTGGGACATCCAGAAAGCCAAAGACGCATATTCACGAATTTCTCAATGAACCTCAAATTCAAAACGATTCTGACTTGATTTGCCCCCATGTCGTCGCTAAAGAAGTGTCCGGACGAATTTCAAGTCCATCCTCTCCTTGACGCACTTCAACTTCACCTTCAGGATTACGATTCAGATTGACACCCGTCCCGCCAATCGTAGTAGCACCATTCATACCGACTAACGTGTTCCCATTCCCAGATGTATCCTCAAAGCGATCTGCACCTTCCTTCTCATTAAAATCCCAGAGTGCCAACGTGTGCGCATCCGTAAAGAAACGATGCGGCGGATCAAACGGCGAGAACCCCGGCTTGCCAGGTAAATCATATCGAGCGATATTTGAAAACCTTATCGCATCAATTTCGCCATGAAAGTAGGTCTTTCGCACTAATAATTGATCATTCTTGATTATTAACCAATCTTCAGCATAGCCTCCGACGAAGAAATCTTTAACCGCTGCAGGGAGTGGCAGATCGGCAACCACTGAGTGCATAAATCCGCGCTCTCCTCGAACGATTTGATCGTTGTACACCAAATGAAACGTAGTATCTTTGAAAATGACCGCCATATAGTTCCATTGATCCGTCTTGATGACAGCATTAATCCCTGTGACACCTCTCGCGCCTCCTGCCTCAAGATATGCTAAGCCATAGGAACAAACTTCATTTTTTTTACTGATCCTACCCCCACACTTATCATCTGTCTTCAATCCGAAGGCAACTTGCTGACTCAGAATGATATCTGCCTCTAATAACTTTGGTCGAGATTTCGGATAGAACCACACCTCAGCCGTAAAAGCATTGGTATTCCTTGGGAAAATATAGCCGTGTTCCGCAAGCGGAAGGATCGCATAGTCATCCTCACCATCCAGCACCAAAACACCACCGGAAGGCTCGAAACAAAAAACAGGCATAACTAAACTCAGCAATAACACCGAACTTAGTAGGAACTTAAAGTTAATATACATCAAAAATCCTTTTTCTTAGGTTGGGCATTTTCCCACGTTAATAGCCAAAACTCTCTTTCTCCCTGAATGGATCTTTGTTTAGCGATTCCGCTTAATATCTGCCCAAGTTGTTGTCGCCTTTCCGGTAGGATCAACTGGAAGGCCACCAGCAATCTCTCTAAAGAAACCTTTCTGGTCCTTCGATTTATCAGGATAGATTTTGCAAACCTTGTGCGTGTTATCGTCAAAGTGTAAATTGAGATAGGCAGCACCACCGGTTTCGCCACACCGGTAAAGAACGACATTCGTACCTTTTTCCAGTTTGACTTCAATGTTATAATTAACGACCTGCGCACCGCCTGTCCAAGTTGTATTGTTATACCACTTCTCCCCATTAATCCAAATTTGGGCATGGTCATCGTGTGCTGGTGACATCACTGCCTTCATATCCTTAGGCGCAGCAACGACACATATAGCGTAGGTATCAATGTGATTAGCAGGTCCCCCTCGGTTCATATTGTCTTGGCTCGCCGGATCAAGTTCAAAAACTGTCCAATCTCGCGTGCCACCGTGGTCGCCGTCCCATGCCATCTTAGTAGTTTGGGTTTTCTTTAAGCCTTCAAGGGTTGAGAGTGACAATTGTGTGAGTTTACCTTTGGTTCCTTCCTCAATAAGGTCTCTGCTCCCTGAAATTTGGAAACCTCCATTGTTTTCATAATTTCCGTCGGGTCCGTACCACTTGGTAATCCAGTTTTTGTTATCAGCGTGGGATTCGTTCAATGCGACTTCGTCGGGATTTTTGAGCCAATCTGCTTCTTTTAAAGGACCATCGTCAATGTTAACTTCTCCCTGCGCAAATACCAAGCGTGAAGTTCCAATAACCAACGTAAAAACAACGACTATCGTAAGTGTCAGTTGGTAAAACCTTTTCATTAAAATTTGCCTCCTTATGGACAATGAAAAACGCGAAAGCAGCTTTTGGGGATCCGCGTGTTATGTCAGAAAGTTAAGTAAATCTGAATTCAATGATTACTGTTTTTAGTCGTTTTCCACGTTTGCACAAGTTTCCCCGTTGGGTCGACGCTCTGAGAAACCTCGCCTATGCCGTATACCTCAATCATTGTAAGTGGTCTAAAAACAGCACTACTGCCTCCAAAGATATAGATATTCTCGTTTATTACCTCAGCCCTATGCCCCCATTTGCCAATCGGCATATCTGGTTCTTGTGTCCAACGGTCAGTTTTAGGGTCGTAAACTTCAACTGTTGAGAGATACTTGAACTGATCATCGCCTCGAAAACCACCCCCTATTACGTAAATTTTTCCGTCAATGACACTTGCCGTGTGAAATCCTTTTGGGGTAGGCATCTCTGCTACTTCCTTCCAATGATTTGTTTCTGGATTGAAAACTTCAACACTGGAAAGAAAGGGACCTGGATGATTTGGAATCTGAGGCCATCCCACTCCACCCATCACATAAATCTTTCCATTCACAACACTCACTGACGCGCCACCACGAGCATGATTCATACTTTTCGCTTCTGTCCACGTATCAGTGGCTGGATCATAGATGTCCACGTTATCTAAGCGCCACTGTTTTCTGTTGGCTGCCACGCCACCAATGATATAGATCTTTCCATCCATGATACAGGTACTGTTACTACTCCTCGGCACGGGCATATCCGCTTTCTGGGTCCATGTGTCGGTAACTGGATCATACATTTCTATAGTTGGGAGAAGTTTGCCACTGTGCCCCCAACCGCGACGAAGCCGATGTTTCTTCCCCTGTCCTCCACCAATGGCATAGATTTTCCCATCCACAACCAAGGTAGACATGCCAGCCCGGGCTGTCGGCATATCAGCCTTTCGTTCCCATGTATCGGTTTTAGGGTCGTACATTTCCACTGTTGCAATGGATGTGTCGCCAAACTTGTCAACTTCGCCGCCTATTGCGAATACTTTTCCGTCCACAACACACGTCCCAAATTGAAATCGGGCTGTTGGCATGTTTGTTCTCGGCATCCACTGTTTGGCAGCATTTTCCTGTGTGACAGATACCGAGGTTACATTAGAAACTTGGGTGCCAGCACGGCTGGTTTCACTCGGACTGGTATCCCGTCCGACCTGATTTCGCATAGCGGGTTCCGCTGCTATATCAAGGAGAATAGGGGAATCGACAATTTCAATTGTCGGTTCAGATTGTGCCTCAAAACTATACGGCTTCTGGAAACGGACAAGGTATTGGTTGCTCGCGCCGAGCATCAAGGCAACCAAAACCGCAACTGTCCCCAAAGCCACCCATGGGAGAAACGGTTTAGCAGCAGGAGACGGTGTGGGGACCATGTCAGCGACTTGTCGCATGACGTTCTCGCCTAAACTCGCCGGTATTTGCACACCACCGAAAACTTCTTGGATCATCAGTTCCTCGTCCTCTTGCAAACGCTTGCGTCCGCGACGAAGTCTACTTTTAATTGTATCCACCGATACCCCTAAAAATTTCCCAATCTCTCTGGTCGTCATTTCACCGAGATAGTAGAGGGTAACCACCGTGCGTTCACTCTCTGGGAGTTTTGCAAGCAGTTTTTTGACGAGTTCACGGCGACGCTCGGTGCATTCTGTTTCTCGCGCTTCTGATACGTGATGTGTATAAGAGGTTCTCTCGATTTCTTCCACAGGTGTGTCCTCCAGCGATTGCGTTATGAGCCTTCTCTTCCGGCTCCAATCAATGCAAAGCCGATCTGCGATGACATACAGCCATCCAGCAAACTGATTGTGATTCTTGAGCGTTGAGAGTTTTTTGTATGCTTGAAGGAAGGTATCTTGGGTAATATCTTCAGCAGTGTGAAAATCCCCGATCTTTCGCCATACGAGCGCGTGAACGCTTTTCTGGTGTCTTTGGAGCAAGATACCAAATGCCGTATCGTCTCCCGATAAGGTTCTCTGAATCAGTTGAACATCGTCTTCTCTCTCCACGAGATTCCTCCTGATGAAAAGATGGCGTTGCGTTCTATTTATTACGGTAAAACCTATAAATTACATCTTCAATGGGTTTCTTTTTATATTGCACATTTCCCCTTCAGTTTACTATAGTTTGGACAATTTTCACAGGTTTTCATGACTATAAATTGTCCAAACTTTAGTTCAGTTTAAAAGATCGTAGAGCATATCATCCGGAAGGGTAATACGGATGAAAACACCAACTTAGTAAGAACTTTTAACTTCTGCCCACCGCGTCGCCAATTTGCCAGCGGGTTCAACGGGAAGTCCTTTGAACTTCAGGTTGTAGTCCAAATCCGCGTCAATACCGGCGAACATGCTCCAACCACCGCCGCGCTCACAGACCTTAACCATGAAAACGTTATCGCCTTTTTTCAAGTCCACGTCAAATGTGTCCTGAAAATCACCAGCACCGCGGTTGACAGCGTTTTTCCAGACCTCTTTGCCGTTCATCCAGACCTTAACCGAATCATCGCTACCGACCTTGGCTTCAACGCCTTTCTTCGTAACCTTTGATACAGCGTTGATCACGGCGTAGGAACAGTGGTCATTGACATCGCCACCGGGACCCAACTTAATCTTTACGAGCGTGTCATTGATGTTGTTGCCCCCGACTGGCGTGATTTCTCCCTCGGTCCATTTGTAATTTTCGGCAAACTTGACCTTCAGGACATTCTTTGTAATGCCTTCTTTGGCAACGTCTTCCTCGGTCAGTTTACCCTTCGTTGCGTCCTTGATACCGTCGACATCCGTTACGGCGGCACCACCTCCACCGGCGGGACTTTCGGTAATCATCCAATACCAAGGACCTTCGATCTTATCTACGGCAGCGGCAAATTGTGCCGTCAGAAGAAATCCGATCGCACATACTGCCAAAAGTACATATCTGCTTTTCATTTTTCGTTTAACCTCCTTATATTCAACCAACCAGATAAAGTTTCAATGAATATTTTAGACATTTCGCCATCCATAGGGACGCAAATGCACCATGCTCACTGGCGCAGGGACATCCCCACCCGTTACTGGAGAGAGGAAACTGGTAACCTCGCTACCTCTCCAATGTACAGTTAATTGTGGACTTTACCACATAAAAGACTGAATCTAATATCAAGTCTTGTAAAATTAAGCAATGCGATACGCTTTACGCTCTCTATAATTAAAGACGAATTTTGAGGCTGAAAAGGTGCAGCATCGGAAAAAAATCGCGAACAATCTCATGAACATTTGTGAACATCTTTAGAAAAGGCACCACTGCTCAGATAAATACGGCAACGAACACACTAATTAACACGGTTCACAGCACATCACGACACAAACATAAAAAACTGATTGCTGACGGCTGAAAACCGAATGTGTTACACTGGCAAAACCATTTCAAATCCGTTTGACATTTTCCGTCGCTTTACGGTATAATACAGCCATGGCACAAGATTATGATAACATGGGCAAAAGTTTATGGAGAGACCACGCCGCCGACCTTTCAAAATTCGTACTTGACGAGGACGATGTTGAAGTCCTTGAGGACCTTGAGACTGAACAACAGACGGTTATCGCCCGGCAGACCGACATTACAAAGCGCGTCCGTGTCAACAATCAAAAGGTAATCCTACACGTCGAATTGCAACTCCGAGATAGCACCGATATACCGATGTGGGCACGGAACGCGCAATATCAAGGATACCTCGTCGGCAAATACCAGATGCCTGTCTATTCCAACGTTATCTATTTCCATCCGAGAGCCGGAAGGAATGATCCAGGGGGTTACGCCTATAGCCAGAACAGTTACGAACACGCCAATCGCTATAAGGTCATACGGCTCATTGAAATAGAGGGACAAGCGATTTTAGAAAGGCAGGCACCCGGCCTGCTTCCGTTTACACCGTTGATGCAACCGCCTGCAGGGATGGACCTTGAACGCTGGGTCCAAGAGTGTGTTAACATGACAATGGCAACATCGGTCAATCAGAAAACCCAGGCAGATCTGCTTTACGGAATCTACCTCTTCGGCAGTGTAGTCATTGATGCTACGCTGTTTGAACAATTTATACCGGAGGAACTTATGCGAGAATCTGAAGGTTACCAACGCCAACGCGAAAGAATTCTCAGAGAAAATACCATCGAAAATACTCTGGCTTTGCTTAAAAAGCGCTTCCATACAGAGCAGGTAAGTGCCTTGACACCTGCCCTTCAGAACATTAATGATTTGGAACGTCTTCAACAGTTGCTAGTCGCAGTACCCGAGATGCAAAACCTTGAAGACTTCGCGCAAATGCTGCACGAATAGCAGTTAGGAAGGCGTTAGAAACAGGGGCCGCGCCTATTAACACCCTAACAGTACAGGAGAACATCATGTTTGAAGAAATGGAGATATTGAACAAAAACCTGCAAAAATGTAGAGTCAGCAAAAGACGCATTACTCACACATGGACACCCCTCAACCCTGCCCCACTATTGGGCACGCCGTCCGTTCGCTGCCTGCCGCGCCGTTATCTTCGCCAGCATGGTGGACAATCCCTCCGAATGCAAAGACGAATTCCCAACCGAATCTAATTGAATAACTTTCATAACTATACGCATTAGGACTTACGCATGCTGCTCTTTTGTAGCATAGGCTGTTGGTTTCCTGTGCCAAGAGAACATCTGCGTTTTTTCCAAGTACCCCACTTAACAGTGTCTGCTAAAATCAAAATTGCGTAAGTCCTAACGCATTATGGAAGTTAACAAATAGTATATCTATAATTCACATCTTCAGATTATTTGCCTTCAGAATTGCTAACACCTTCGACTTCTATCACCTTAAAAGGACGCTGTTACCTATCGAATTCACCACAGAAATTTGACCGATTTAACGGCCATGAAATTTTTTCAAAATCGCTTTCCAACCCTCTCGCAGCTTAGGTTTTCGGTCAATTTTGACAGATCCGAAAAATTCTGTGGTTTTCTGTGGTAACTGATGTTTCGTTGTTTTCACCACTACGTTCATAAAGCCGATCAGACGTTTTCGGTGTGGTGTAAGAAATGTCCTAAATCTTCCTTACCAGTAGACTGCTAAAGACGACCTATTATGAAAACCATCGAAATAGAAATGGTATAAAGATAATTGCCTTGACAGCAAAACCCAAACAGGTTAATATTATCAGAACCAATACGAGATTTTAAAGAAACTTAATTGTTACGAGGACAGTTGAGGTTCATCGTAAACAAGCTTTTGACAACAGAAAAAGTCGAGCAGAACCCAACTGTTAAAAATATGAAGACTTATCGCGTTGCTATATTAGGGTGTCGGAGCCGCGGCACCTCGGCAGCAAAAGCGTATTACGCGCATCCGCGTACCGAAATCGTGGCACTCTGCGATCTCGTCCAAGAGCGGTTAGAGACGCTCGGTAACATCGTCAACGTCTCAACACATTTCACCGATTTAGACGAGATGATTCGGCAGACAACTCCCGATATCGTCGCAATTCCCACAGCAACAGAGGCGCACTATCCGCTCTGCATGCGTGTCCTTGAACACGGCGTGAACATTGAGGTAGAGAAACCGCTCTGTATCGACCTCGCTCAAGCGGACGAGGTGCTGGCGAAAGCGAAAGAGAAAAACGCTCGCGTCGCCGTACATCATCAACGCCGCACGAGTCCATCAATGCATGCAGTCGCGAAAGCCTTAGATGAAGGAAAAATCGGCGACCTACGCTACATCTACGCCAGTGGCAAGGGCTACTACGCAGGTTACGGGTTAATGAACATCGGAACGCACGTCGTCAACAACATGCTCCGTTTCGGTGGAAAGTGCCGAAGCGTCGTAGCACAAGCGACGACAGGTGGACGCGCGCTTATACATGACGACGTACTCCCCTCACCGGCTGGCATGGGCACAGTCGCAGGTGAATACGCCACCGCTACGCTTCAATTCGACGGAAATGTCACCGGCACACTCATTCAGCACAGATTTCCCAAGGTAGATACCGATGCTTACATGATGGAACTCTACGGCACCGAAGGTAGACTCATCTGGTCGGAATTGAAAGGTTCCTGGTGGTTACCTACACCGCATTTCGTTCCCGATGGAATACACGACCAGTGGGAAGCACTCCCATCTATCTATCCAGAACATTTTGACCGGGAAAAGGGCGCAGACGCTGACGATTACTGCTTCGTTGACGAATATGTGAACGCACTCGACGAAGACCGAGAACACGAATCTAACGGCGAAGAGGGTCGCCATGTCATTGAGATTTTGATGGCAATCTTCGAGTCTGCTGCTTACGGTACACGTGTCGAGCTGCCTCAGAAAAACCGCGAGCATCCGTTGCTGCGGTGGCGTACCGAAGCCGGTTTAGGCGAAATCAAGGATATGCCTCGTGATTACGGCAATTGGCTGTCACTGGAAGACGAACGTTTGTATGAATAGTTATCGGTCCACTTGTTACGGCACGTCGGAGCGTGCCTACTACTTTTAAGGATAAAACTATGCCGAACCCAACGACAAATGCTGACAACCTATCACCGATCCCACTCACGGAAGAACAACGTTTTCTTTTTGATACCCGCGGGTGGCTCCTGTTTCCAGGCGTACTCGGCGAAACCGAAGTTAAAGAGATGCGCGAGTTCTGCTATCAACTCAAACAGGAACCCGAATCAATCTCTGAACATCACCGCTCTTCTATTGGCGGCCCCCTTGAGACACTGACCGATCATCCGGTTGTGCTTGGATTCATGGACGAATTTCTGACATCGGGCTATGCCAACGAAAACTGCTACGGCTTCCGATTGGAAAGCACGTTCCTAACCATCCGAGCAAACGGGCACGACAACTTCCAACCGCACGGTGGGCGCGGGATGCTCAACTTCCCCGGCAACTCACATACGTACCATTTGCACCACGACAAAGCACATAGCGGTTTGACGCGCGTCGTCTGGGAACTCAATCCGGTCAAGGAAGGTGGCGGGGGAACGATGTTCCTTACCGGTAGCCATAAAGGGGCATTTCCTGCTCCGAAGTCAACGGCGGATCGCAATTCGCCGCTGTGGGAGGATTACACCTGTCCTGCTGGCTCCATGCTGGTTTTTACAGAGGCAATCACACACACAGGGGCGAAGTGGACAGATGAAGCAGTCGATCGGATTGCGATTTTCCAATGCTACAATACGGTTGGCAACAAGTGGCACAAGTGGGACCCACACCCGAAACACCTTGAAGAGATGCCGTTCAAACGTCAAACGCTCTTCCGTCCCGTCCACTGTCAGGATAATACGCCAACCTTAGAGGCGGTATAGTAATGGAATGGTTCGTAGTGAGTGTGTTTGTGGCGTTTCTCCTTACGCTTGGTATAGTTGCACGAACCGCCACCAAAGATTAAACCTACTGATAAACAGATCGGGAAATTCAGGGTTCACGTAGTTTTCGCGAACCACTATGCGTAATTTTTCGCCTACAGGCGCAATAGCCCGTGTGATTAACAAAAAAGTTGTGAGGCAGCTTTTCAAACCTGTCCTTTTTACAGAAAAGAAAAGTGCTGCTCATCAGAAACTACAAATTAAGGATAGAGAATGAAGATTACCAAAGTTAAATCTTTTGCTTCAGCGGACGGCTATTTTTTTGTGAAAGTCGAAACCGATGCTGGTATCTACGGTGTCGGTGAGGGCGGACTCCGCCGCCGTGCGCTCGCTTTAGCCGAAGTTGTTCGCTCATTTGAACCGTTCCTCATCGGCGCAGATCCGTTCCGAATTGAATACTTGTGGCAGGTGATGTTTCGTGGCGGCTTTTTCCCCGGAGGAGTCGTTCAATCCGCAGCAGTGAGTGCCGTAGATATCGCACTCTGGGACATCAAAGGGAAAGCACTGAATGTTCCTGTTTATGAACTTTTAGGCGGACGTACAAGAGACAAAGTCGTTTGTTATCCGCATAACGGTGGCGGCTCAATTGATGCAATCGTCGAGAGCTGTCGGCAAACCTACGAAGCCGGTTGGAAGTTCGTTCGATGGAGCGTGGTTGATCATTCTGACAGTGGGGGGCGGTTTGAACCCAGACGCGCGGTCCGAAACTGTATTAAACAGGTGGAAGCCGTTCGTCACGCATTAGGCGATGATCTCGAAATACTGATTGACGTTCATACCCGCCTTGATCCAGCCGATAGCCTTGATTTCTGTAACAAGGTCGCACAATACAATCCATTTTTCATCGAGGACCCACTTCGGGCAGAAAACCCCGCCAGTCTCAGACGGCTTCGGCAGCAGACCTCGGTACCTATTGCCGTTGGCGAACAATTCGACAGTAAATGGACATTCCGAGAAGTCATCGAAGAAGATCTCATGGATTACTGCCGCGTTGATCTCTGTATTGCTGGCGGGTTAACGGAAGCACGTAAAATCGCGGGATGGTGTGAAACGCATTATATCTACATAGCACCGCACAATCCGTTAGGACCTGTATCCGCTGCCGCGTGCCTGCATCTCTCTTTGTCATCAGCGCTCCTTGGTGTACAGGAACTTCCGCGTGCACCGATGTCCTCGCTGACTGATGTTTTCCCGGTGCAGATGCCGTTTGAATCAGGGTATCTCTTACCGCCTGAAGGTCCGGGACTCGGCATCGAATTCAACGAGGACGCGCTTGCCGATGTCTCAAACCAAGAATACGGACCGCCTCACGGTTACAAACGCGACGACGGTGCCTACACGAATTGGTAATTTTAAAGGTAGTATAATGGCTATCGGCTTTCAGGCTTCGGCCGTCAGTAGAGGATATTGTAGCAGTATTGTTTTCGGTTTCTGGCACAAATCCCTGATTACTGATTGCTGACAACTGATGGCTTCTTTGCTGACAACTGACAACTCATAAAAGGAGAAAATTGAATGACAACCGCTGAAATTAAAGCGATGGCGACTGAATACATTATTAATACTTACGGGGACAGAAGTCTCGCGTTCGTCAAAGGTGAAGGTCCCTACCTGTGGGATGCCGACGGTAAAAAATACCTCGATTTCCTCGGTGGACTCGCTGTTAACGGCTTAGGACATTGCCACCCGAAGGTCGTCGCCGCTATCCGTGAGCAGGCAGGCAAACTCCTGCACACCTCCAACCTCTATTACATCCAACCGCAGGCAGAACTCGCGAAACTGCTTATCGATAACTCTGACATGGATCAGTGCTTCTTCTGTAATAGCGGTGCTGAAGCAAACGAAGCCGCAATCAAACTGGCGCGAAAATACGCTAAAGACAGCGGCAATACGGATGCTTATGAAATCATCACAATGGACAATTCGTTCCACGGACGGACGATGGCAACCATTACTGCCACCGCACAGACGAAATACCACGTCGGATTTGAACCGATGCTTGAAGGTTTCAAATACGTGCCGTTCGACGATCTGGAAGCAACTGAAGCTGCCATCGGTGAAAAGACCTGTGCTATTTTAGTTGAGCCGATTCAGTCCGAGGGTGGCGTTAATATGCCCAGTGATGGCTACCTCCAAGGCTTACGAGAAATGTGTGATAAACACAACTTACTGCTTATCTTTGATGAAGTCCAGACCGCAATGGGAAGATTGGGCACCTTTTTCGGTTACCAGAGTTACGGGGTCGTGCCAGATGTAATCACGATGGCGAAAGCACTTGGTAGCGGTGTACCCATTGGGACGATGTTGGCAAAACGACAGGTCGCGGAGAGTTTTGTCCCCGGCACCCACGCGGCGACATTCGGTGGAAATCCCTTAGTCACCGCGGCAGCATCGACAACCGTCAGAACCATTTTGGAAGAGGATCTCGCCGTGAACGCCGTCAAAATGGGAAATTACCTCGCCGGTGGACTGATGGAATTGAAAGACAAGTATCCGGTTAAAGAGGTACGTGGAAAAGGTTTGCTCCGCGGCTTGGTCATGGAAATCGATGCGAAACCGATCGCTGCCCAGTGTATTGAGAACGGATTGGTCACCATCTGCACCAACGATTATGTGCTCCGATTCTTACCACCGCTCAATATCAACGCAGGTCATGTTGAGGAAGCCGTTAACATCGTTGAAAAATCGATGTCGGAAGTTCTTTAGATGCGATATACAACCCCTTCAATTTCGGCAGGTAGAAGTGTGGCTCATTCACAACGTCACCTCCGGTTGATGAACCTCAGTTATATTCAGAAGCCAAATTTTGCTGCGTGGGCAAAAAGCTACGTGTTTTGCCTCCTTTTTGTAGTTATCGCTGGGTGTATCAGTAGCACGACCACGACTGTTCAATTGTCTCCCGAGGTTCGTGCGGAAGTAGATGGCATCCTCAACACACTGCAAGTGAGATATGAACTCACTGGCTCGTTAAAGATTACCCGGATGGTGGTGACGATTGAGGAAGGCGACCGGAGCGAGGAACTCCGAGAATTGCTGTGGTATAAAAAATCGGAGAACGGCGGGGAATTGCTGCACATCCAAGCACTCGGACCGATGAATGAGACGCGCGGTATCGCAATTGCCAACCAAGATAAAAACCAGTTCGTCCTCCTTCTTGTGAATGAGCAGAAAGCGTACCCCGGTCCATTGTCCGATGGTGTTTTGCAGGAGATTTTCGGCATAGATCTACGCGTGTCAGATGTCTTGAGTGCGATCTTCGCCAACCCATTCCTTGATGGGCGCACTGACGAATTGAGACCTATTACAAGTTTTCACCCGTCATCAAGTGGGGCACCCACAAAATTTGTCATGACTCGCCCAGGGATCCAAAAGGGGCACGTCGAAAGGATCACGATTTTGATCCGAGAAGACGAACCGCGAGTTATGGACTGGCTCATCCATGACGAAAACGGCACGCTTCAACAACGCGCCGCTTTCTCCGACTACCGTCCGGTGAGCGGTATCCTCCGACCCCATAAAGTTGAAATCGAACGTCCACTTGAACAGACGCGGGTCACTGTGAAGATCGCTAAAGTAGACTTGAATGTCGAGATTAAAGACAGCAAGTTTGACCCCGAACGGTTTCTAACGGAGGATATCGAAATTGTTCCGTTGTCGGAATTAGGGGAATAGTGCATAAAAATCGTGCAAAAAATACGGGTTCGTGCCCACGCGAAGATTAACCTCTATTTGGATGTCGTAAGCAAACGCGAGGACGGCTATCACAACCTCAAAACGATCTTCCACTCAATCGGGCTGCACGACGATGTCATCATCTCTAAAAAACAAACGAAGGACATAACAGTTCACTGCGAACATCCAAAGGTCCCGTGCGATTCGCGGAATCTGGCATACCGAGCGGCGCAGCTTCTCAGGGATACAGTAGGTGGTATCGGTGGGATTGCGATTGACATCCATAAGCGGATCCCAGTCGCTGCTGGATTGGCAGGTGGGAGTGCAAACGCTGCCGCTGTTCTTCACGGTGTGAACGAACTTTTCGGGTTGGGTTTCACTCAGGAAACCCTGATACGTTTTGGGACACAATTGGGGGCAGATGTCCCGTTTTGCCTGCACGGTGGTGCAGCGTTAGGGCTTGGCATCGGCGACCAATTAACGCGTCTTTCCGCACTCTCTGATGTACCGCTTCTCCTGCTAAATCCCGGCATTGAAATTTCGACAGCAGCTGTTTTTAAGAAATTGAACTTTTCCTTGACAACACGTGAAAAAGAAGGTATAATTATAAAAACCTACATAAAGAAGGGTGATGTCGTCGGCATCGGGAAAAACCTTTACAACCTGCTTGAAGTGCCAGTTTTTTCCGAATATCCTGAAATCGCCGCGCTAAAAACCGAGTTGTCTATGCAGACTGGATGTTATGGCGCGCTGATGTCTGGGAGTGGTGCCACGTTATTCGCGGTGATGCGCGATAGTGACGCAGCACATAAAAGCGAATCACACTTCAAAAACAGAGTTCGTTTTTGCACAACGGCGGTAACCAGTCCTGTCGGTGTATCTGTATATTGACAATTGAAGGGCGGTGGCCAAGCGGTAAGGCACAGGTCTTTGGAATCTGTATGCGTAGGTTCGAATCCTACCCGCCCTGTCTTCTTTTTGATACAGTGCTTAAATCTACGAAGAAAAAAGGTTAGAATTTTAAAATGCTACAAGCAAAATTAGAGGTTCAACAACGCAATACTTTCGGGAAGCAGAGCGCGCGTGATCTCCGCAAAGAAGGGGGCGTTCCCGCAATTCTATACGGTCGTGCACAAGACACCGTGTCAATCCAAATTGACGCTCGAACCTTCAGAAGATTCCTACGAACGTATGGTGAAAACGTTATCATTAACATGGAAATCGGCAACGGCAACACCGAGACTGTGATTATCAAAGAGATTCAACGCCATCCGGTAGAAAAGCATACACTAATGCACGCCGATTTCATTCGAATTTCTTTAGACGAACCCGTAACATCAGCGGTGCCAGTGGTTCTGGAAGGCACCCCACAGGGTATTCAGGAGGGCGGTGTTCTTGAATTCCCGCTCCGCCATATAACGATTCACTGTCTGCCAATGCAGATGCCGACTGACATCTCCGTTGATGTCAGTGAATTGGACATCGGTGACTCCATCCATATAAGCGATTTAAGCTTGGACGAAGACCTTGAGATTTTAGACGACTTGGAACGAACGATTGCGACGGTGAGCCAGCCGCGCGTCCAACTTGAAGAAGAAACAACAGAGGCTGAAGATGGCGAAGGAGAAGAAACCGAAACAGACGCTGAAGAACAACCTACGGAACCAGAAATTATTTCCCGTAGGCGCGACGATGACGATGAAGACGACGAATAACGTTGTCTATACGGAAAAGCCACAGGAAGCGCGCACCAACAAGTACTTTGTCGTACGTGTTACGGTTCGCGCGTTTTTCTTAGGTATTCTCGCGTGGACTGTCGCACTCAATGGCATCGCGCAGGAAACTTTTGTCCGCTTTATTGACGTTGATGGAGAACTCATTGCGGAGGTCCCAGCCCAACGTCAAGGAGAACAGATTTACCTCCCCGTTGATGCTGTGAAAGAGGTTTTTGATCCGGATATGACGGACCAATACAACCATCCGCGAAAACGACTCACCCTGAAAACCAAAGGCAAGCAAATCCGCGTACAAATTGGCAACACAGTCGTCAGCATCGATCCCGGTGGGCAGACACACACCCTTCCGACACCGCCAATAATTATCGCGCAGCAACCAGTGTTACCTATCACTTTCTTCACGCAAGTCCTGCCAGAGCTTAATAACCTTGAAGCCATCTATAACCCAAGTTTGCAAAGAGTACAGCTGAGACCTAAAGGCACATGGACACCCACGATAACGGATGATTCCACCGGTTGGGCAATCATCGTTGATCCTGGGCATGGTGGTCCGGACGATCGCGGATGCGAAAGCAATACGGGGCTCCTTGAGAAAGATATTGTACTCACACTCGCGAAACAACTCCAACGGATTAGTAAACGGCAGGGCATGCAGATCTACCTCACACGTCAGACAGATGCGAAAAAGACGCACCTTGAACGTATTCAGGTGGCAAAACGGAACCAAGGACAACTCTTCCTCAGTCTACACTGCAACGCCTCTTTCTCACCACACGAAAAAGGTATCAAGATTTACCTCAACAACCCGAAGGGACAACTTCGATTTCCAAGTAATGTCCAATCAGAACCTACAGGACAACGGTTAAATATCCTCGCCCAAGCCAATTTTTTAAAGCAGAGCCGAGACTTCTCACATGCGCTGCAAACGGAACTGAATTTCCTCACAGAAACACCAATTCAGATCGCTGAACTACCGCTCATAGCGTTATCTGAAGTCTATATGCCAGCTATCGTTTTAGAACTCGGCTACCTCTCTAACGTAGAGGACTTGAAGAAACTGGCTAACGCTGAGTATATGACAAGTGTTGCCCAAGCAATCGCCCGCGCTTTCCAGCGATACATTTCTTCTACTAACCCATCTGTCCGCGCAACAGGAACAGAACAGTAACACCTCAAGTAGTCAATCGAGGCATAGAAACCTCAGTATGGAAGACAGGAAGAAAAAGGTGAAACATAACAGGAATGCTGGGTTTTCAAGACTCTTAGTGATATGGGGAACAACCTTGGTGGTTGTCGCCATTGGTCTCACTGTGACGCTATTTCTGATTGAGCGGTCAAAACAATCGGTAATCCCAACTGCACCACCCCCGCTGCCTACTGCCGCCAATCCCTCAGATACACCACCACCACCACAAGAGATCAATCTATTTCTTCTTGACCCGACTTCATTAACACTTGTTCCAGTTAAAACTGAACGACGCCTTCATAGAACAGAACTCACCAAACGCTTAAGCCAGGTCGTCACTGCACTTATCCAAGAGACACCGCCTAACTTTAGAAACACAATTCCGCGTGGAACACTCCTGAACGAATCTTACATCGATACCCAACAGACTGCTTACTTAGACTTTTCAAACCATCTCTCGGACGGGCATATTGGTGGTACAACGGCGGAACTTTTGACGATTACGGCAATCCTCAAAACCGTCTTTGACGCGTTTCCTGATGACATTAAACAGGTTCAGATTTTAATTGATGGCGAGGAAGTAAAAACGCTCGCGGGGCATCTTAACCTCTCGCAGCCTCTACATTTGTTCCAATAGAATCTCGCTTTACTGATGAGGTTTGAAATCGCACCTCCATCTATATAACACAACATAATGCACAGACAAGAAAGTAAACTCATCATTGGACTCGGCAACCCAGGAATGCGCTACGAACACACCAAACACAATGTCGGCTTCCGCGTGGTTGACACGCTCTACGAAGAATTTTGTCAGCGAGACTCCGAACCGCGTCCCACGCACACATCAATTTGCAATTCACTCGTTATCCAGACGACATGGCACGACACACCTATTATTCTCGCCAAACCGATGACATACATGAACAATAGCGGTGCTGCTGTCGCCCCACTCGTCAGACGATTTGAGATTCCACTCCCAGACCTCTGTATCGTTTACGACGATATTCACTTAGATGTCGGTGTGCTTCGGATGCGGCAGAAGGGAAGCGATGGGGGTCAGAAGGGAATGAAGTCAATTATCCATCACTTAGGCACCACAGAATTTCCGCGCTTACGCATCGGTATCGGCGAACCTGTCGGTGATTTAACCGATTATGTCCTCACCGAATTTTCCGAGGACGAAGAAATCGAGATAGCACATACTATTGATCGCGCTGTTGATGCCATTGAAACTTTCGTCAAAGATAATATTCTTACGGCAATGAATCAATTCAATAGACGCTGAAATAGCAGTCAGCAGTTAGCCTTCGGCTGCCAGCGGGCTCCTTATCAGTTTTTGTAAACTTTCAAACCAAACAGGAAACTAATGTCAAATCAAAAATCTTCTTTGCTGATGGCTGAAGGTCTCCGACAGCCGAAAACTAAACTACAAACCGCCATTGACGCTGTGCTAAAAGCGATGCGACTCTGCGAAGAGGTACAAGCTGAGATGGTGTCAACAGATGCAATCCAAAAGACAGACCGAAGCCCTGTGACCGTTGCAGATTTCGGGTCACAGGCACTGATATGCAAGGCAGTCGGTGACGCTTTCCCTGACGACCCTATTGTCGCTGAAGAGAGCGCGCAGGCACTGAAAGAGAACGCCTCACTTTTGGAACGCGTCACAGCTTATGTCAACCGATTTTGTGAAGATGCATCCGCCTCGACAGAAAATGTCTGCGAATGGATTGATCGGGGGAGTGGTGAGGTCGGACAGAGTTTCTGGACGCTTGACCCAATTGACGGTACGAAAGGTTTTCTGCGCTGCGATCAGTACGCTGTCGCTTTGGCTTATATTGTCAATGGCACTGTTCAACTCGGCGTTTTGGGGTGTCCGAATTTACCACACCGATTGAACGATGGCGATGCGCAACGTGGATGCCTTTTCGTTGCCACCCGTGGTGAAGGCACGCGGCTCTACACAAAAACAGGAGATTTTATAGAGCAGGTACACGTATCAGGAGCAGTACATCGCTTTGCAGAGAGTGTCGAGTCCACACACGGTGACAGCGACGCACACGGCAACATTGCAAATGCACTCGGTATTACAGAATCACCTGTCCGCATGGACAGCCAAGCGAAGTACGGTATCGTTTCCCGTGGGGAAGCATCCCTTTATATTCGCCTCCCGAATCCGGCATTTCCAGATTACCGCGAATGCATTTGGGATCACGCCGCGGGGCTTATTGTAGTCGAAGAAGCAGGTGGCACAGTTACAGATGCAAACGGCACACCCCTCAACTTTTTGACTGGAAAACGGATGCTTGAGAATCGCGGGATCGTCGCAACCAACGGAAAACTCCATCAACACGTCTTGAAAGCGTTATCCAATTTATACTAAAGTTTGGACAATTTTAAAAATCGACAAAGGGTTCCGATGCGAGACCTTCTTTGGTAGCATAGACTGTTAGTCTGTGCCACCCTACCATAAAAGGTTTATAGATTTCGGGGGTTGGCTGTCTCAACCGCGGCTGACACCAAAGCACCCTTTGTGTGAATTATCCGTTATATTTTTTTCGAGTTTGCGCTTGGCAAGGGCCTCACAGAAAAATACCAAGAAACTTCAAATCACAACTTGAAACACAAACGAATTGTCCAAAGTTTAGCAATTTATAACCAAGTATTAGGTAAAGCGAATAGTCACTAAACGCCCAATAACAGTTAGAATTATTTTAAGAGGTTTTAAGTGAATAGACAGCGGTTATTTAAAACTTTAGAGAACCAGGAAGGTAGAAGATATGAGCCTTATCCTGACAGCCGTGGAATTCCGACAGTTGGTATCGGTCTCAACCTCAGAGATGTCGGCTACAAAGGGAAAAAATATGCATCTGTTGAGGCATTCAAGGCAGACTACCCTGACGGTTTGACGGATGCTGAAATAGAAGCGGCATTTAATGAGGAATTAGAGCGTATCATCGGCAATGTAATTGAATTCTGTGAAGACAAAGGTGTAGATTACAACGAACTCAGCGACCTACGTCAAGAGATCATCGTCAATATGATCTTCAATATGGGGTTTGGCGGGATCGACAAATTTTCGTTGATGTGGCAACATCTTGCGGCAGGCAATTATATCGGCGCAGCGTTAGAGATGTTGCATAGCAGCCGTGGTAAGCTTTCGTCTTATGTACGTCAAGTCCAGATGCGCGCCGTCCGTTTGGCTATTGCGATGGCGACGGATGACGAAGCCGCACTGGAGTTGTGATGAAGGTTTATCTCCATCTCACAATCGCTACTGTTCAACGTCCGATGGACATGAGAAACGGAGAATCCTCTCATTTATTCGATATGTTAAACGAAGTACTGCTCGTAGATTCGCTAACACCTTTCTACGGGTGAGGACAGGACCCAACGCTGGATGCGTGGGGATAGAAATCCTATCCACGAGTTTGAGGGGCGTTTGTAGTCCTGCGATTTATCGCACGTCGTGCTAAAAAGTACCCTGGTATTTTTCTACTTCACTATAAGAAACCTGTACTCTGACGCGATAAAGTACAAGTTTCATCACAAAACTATGATCTGCCCATCGGTCAGATCGTAGCAAGAGGTCATAAATAAAAAATGAAAGTTGGGCAAATTGTTGCACCCCGTCAGATTGAAATTGTTGACATAGAACAACCAAATCTCGCCGATCATCCGGACGGAACGGTGATGATAAAAACGCTCCACAGTGCCATCTGTGGAACCGATATGCCATCGTTCGTCCTTGAACATCCAGCCGAAAGTTATCCGCTCGGACCGGGACTCTCGATCCACGAGGCAATTGGTGTTGTAACGGACAGTAAATCAGACAAGTTCAGAGTAGGGAACGAGGTTCTCGCCCTGCCACGCCACGTCGGTGGACTTTCAGAATACTTTTTATCGGATGAAAACGCCACATTGCTGTTGACGGATTATCCACGGAAGGACTGTATCCTGATGTCCCAACCGCTTGGAACCGTCGTTTGGGCGTGTCGGAAGCTGCCGAACCTACTTAACCTCGATACTGTTGTTGTCGGACAGGGACCGATGGGACTTCTCTTTACGCATATATTGAGCAATCTTGGCGCGCGGACGGTGATTACGACCGATTTAGTCGATTTCCGACTCTCAGTTTCCAAGAAGATGCATGCCACCCATACGATTAACGCTGCGGAGGAAGACCCTGTCGCTATCGTTGAGGAAATTACAGAAGGCAGAATGGCAGATCTGGTCATTGAGGTTGTTGGACACCAAACAGAAACCATCAATCAGTGTCTCGAACTGCTAAAACGCGAAGGGACGCTCCTCGCCTTTGGCGTACCGGACGACCAGATTTACGATTTCCACTTCGCAGATTTTTTCCGTAAAAATATTAAATTCATCGGCTCGGTTGGACCGGATGTTCCGAACGATTTCCCTCTGGCAATGGATATGATTTCCCAAGGACGTATTGACGTGTCTCCGATTATTACACATCATCTGCCTTTTACAGAGGCACAACTCGGATTTGAAATGGCACTAAACAAGAAAGATGAAGCGATTAAGATAGTCTTTGACTATGAGTAGTTGTCAGTTGTCAGTTGTCGGTAAGATCAGTTTGCAACAATCCTTCCCAACTTGGAGTATTCCAGAGAGTGGTGAATTGTTACAGATAGACTCTTAACCGAGAGCAGATAACCGAAGACCGATAACCATCTACAATGGCAATTCAACCGGACGACCTTCACGACTTGATTGGTAGATGGCAAGAATAATCTCAACGGCTTTGCGCCCCTCACGTCCATCGACGAGATGCGAAGCATCTTTTTCAAGTCCGTTGATCAGGTTTTCCATCTGCCGTCTGTGATTTGCATGGTTAATCGCACGCGGGTCAGATGCGCCGCCACCGGTATCTGTCTTTTGGGCGAATTTCTCTCGGATTTCCGCATCTTCAGGAAGTTCAGGATCGAATTCCCATGTAACGATGTCTTCTTCGGCTAAGACAACAGTCCCGTGTGTACCGGAGATTTCGGTTTTCTTAAGCATGCCGGGGTAAGCAGCGGTTGTGCCCTCAATTACACCCAGTGCACCGTTTTCAAATCGGAGCGCGGCGACAGCGGCATCCTCAACCTCTATCCGCTCGTGCGCTAAAGTATCGGTAAACGCTTGCACAGATTTGACAGGTCCCATAAAATACTGCAGTAGATCGATGGCATGGATAGATTGGTTCATGAGTGCGCCACCGCCGTCAAGATCCCATGTACCTCGCCAGCCGCCACTGTCGTAATACTCTTGAGAACGGTACCATTTGATATAGGCATCGCCTAAAGTTAGTTTGCCGAATCGTCCGCTCTCAATCGTGGATTTAACGAGTTGTGTACTTTCGGTGAAACGGGAATTGAAGATAGCACAGAGTCGAACAGCGGCTGCATCACACGCTTCAATAATCTGATCGCACCGTTGTAGCGTAATCTCCAACGGTTTTTCAACGATGACGTGCTTACCGGCTTGTGCTGCGGCGACGGCGGGTTCCAAGTGTGCACCGCTCGGCGTACAGACGCACACGATATCAAGGTCGTCTCGTTTGAGCATCTCCATATAATCGGGGTAGCTGTCAACGTTGTATCGATCAGTGAGCCGTTTGGCGTTCTCAGCGTTTCGTGAACTGACTGCGACCAATTGCCCGTGTTCTAATTCAGAAATTGCGGCGGAGTGGAAATCGGAAATCATTCCGCACCCAATAATACCAAATCCGTAAGTTTTCATATTTCGTGTATTCCTTTTGTGAAAACGAAAATTTGTGAGTTTAAAAAAATTATGATTTCTAACGAGAATCCAATTACAGAAAATCCAACTACAGAGGAAGAGGAACAGACGCTTGGCAATAAGGTTTTTAGAATTGTCTGTATGACCTTCTGCCTTGCAGTAACGGTACTGTTTCTTTGGGTCTGGCATCACCGAACCCAGTTCAACGACCACTACCGGAAGGGAAATTTTCTATTGATGGGCAGCGGCGAAGCAAAGCAAGCCATTGACGCGTATCAGAAGGCGATCAAAAATAAAAAGCGCACAATTTTCTTTACGAAAGAACCCTCGGTTTACAATAATCTTGGACAAGCATATTTATATGCTGGAGAATATGCCCCCGCCGTTGAGAACTTTAAAAAAGCGATTGAGATGGCACCAGATGTAGCAAGAGGATATGTGCATCTGACAATCGCCTATCTCCGGCAAAACTTAGCTGCAGAAGCGCGTGAGGCGTGCCTACATGCCCTGCAAACCTTCCCAAAGACTGCCCGACTCCACTATAACCTCGCGTGCGCTTACGCGTTAGAGGATAAATCTCAAAAAGCGATAGACTCGCTCACACAAGCAGTAAGTCTCAACCCAGAACTCAAAACGCTTGCACAACAAGAGGAGGTACTTAAAGGAATTGTGCCTGAATTGCCCTGAATTCCAAGTACTTTACAATACATCTGCCAACTTTCTACCACAGCGCGCCGTCTTAATTTCAAATGATTTCCCACCGAAAGGTACTTGTGACTGAGGCTTTTTGAGTCGTTCAACTTCCGCTGTACTAATACTCCTACAAAATAGGATTGGGCGGCAGATGTTTTTAACACCCCTCGGTGTGTAATCAATAGCAAAAGCAGCACCACTTTTTAATTGTCTTGCTGCTTGTGACGCGTCAACATTACTGCCTCCTTTGAGTTCCATCGGAATAACTACAAAGTTTCCTACGTCGTCGAAGTAGAAGAGAACACACTCACATTGATTTTCCCCTTCTTGTCCACTCGGAAATACTTTGTCTAAATCCACCACAACTCGATTGCTTTCTGATACACCAGTTAAGTTTACGCTGCATCGACCCCGTCTAAACGAGTTTCCGCTAAAAAGATTTTCTTTACCTATCCGATCTCGGATACCTTCAAGAATTTCACTCCTGTTCAACCTCGGTGCCTCCTGCTGTCTCCGCAAGTTGACCTCGGAGGTCTACCGAACGATTGTAGAGTTCCTCAGCTACTTCTCCATACTCCTCTGGCTCTATCCCTGCGATATGCTCGAACGAGATCTCCTCTACTGGTTTGTCTGTACGGAACCACCACGCGCCAACCTCTTCTTTTGTCAACCAAGTCTCCGATTCAGTCTGATTTTCCTCTATTTTCATTACTTCACCTTCGCGAACCAAATTGCTAATTTGCTCAAGGAGCCAGTTGCTATGTGTTGTTATAATCACGCGAACACCAGCGCGCACTAAGCGGGCGAGGGTCAGAGCAACCTTAGTTTGGGCAGCGGGATGCAGATGGGCTTCAGGCTCTTCAATGATGAGCGTATCACCCACTTGAACAACACCGTGTAGGAACAACACGAGCGGCGCGAGCTCAGATACCATTGATGAAGATCGGTTCATACGTAGCGTCTGTTCCGATTTTTGTGGGCGATAGCGAAATTCCGGATATCCTGTCGCAGGTCGTCTAACTTCTATCTCTCCACGTAGGACCTCGTCTTCCAGAACTTTGACAATTCCACTCATCTCATCTGAAAACCAGCGACGTTCATCGTAATTAATGATTTGCTTCAGAAAATCCGCTATCATCCCCGAAAATACAGGAATTTCAGAGAACTGTTCCAACCCGACACGGGTAGCACGGTCTACAAGTGAACTGGCAATCATACCGTGGCTTTGCATGATACCGCTCCGGGCAGCAGGAAGGTAATAAGATTTTGTAGGCGCAATCCAACTAAAACCGCGCACGGGTTCTTGCCTCCAATCTCTAGTGTCAAGTGCCTCTCGCAACGCGGTCCTATCGTCGGGACGCAGGACTGTATCTTCACTTATAGAACCATCTGTAGTAACTTCGGTGCCAGAGTTATAGATGCCAAATGACCAGAGGATCTGGTTTTCCTCGCGAACTTCCAATAAGATCTTCATTGCATCATGCCGACTGTCCGTAAATCTTATGAGTTCTGAAGCGGACTCAAGATCGAAACACCGTCTAAGTTCATCTTTAAACCTTTCAGAATTCACCAAATCTGATTGCAACCGGTCTCGTAACCACTGCGGTGAATCAGAAAATTTGAATGGCTGTCCAGACACATTTAATTTTTCAAGCACCTCTCGCGTTTCTGTTGATAATGCTTGAGTCGAGCCGATGGGATGTCGCGAGTAGTGAACACTAGCTAATTCGAGAATACGATGAGGCGACCAAGGAACGCGTGAGATTCCATAAAAAGTACGGTGTAATGCATAAATGAGCGCGGAGAGATAGGTCTTACCGGTGTTACTCTCACCAACAAACACAGTTAGCGGACGCAAATCTATCTCCGCTTTCTCTATGGGTCCAAAATTTTCAACAGCAATTTGGACATCTGGATGCTTTGATAAACTCTTGGTATCAGGCATTACGTTTTCCTATTAGCAAAGGTTTTAAATCAATTATACGCCTATTCCTGCCTATTTGCAACAAAAATGGGCGAGAATAAATCCCGCCCATCTCCGTTCAAACAGGCAGCACTATCTCTTCAAATTGCCCCAGATTGTCGCCAATTTACCGCGGGCAGAAACATCAAGGGTGTCCTTGACGATCTGCTGGAGTTCAACTTCAGAAAGCGCATAGTTAGCTAACATCAATTCATCAATACGTCCCTGAAAGAAACGCGGACAGCATCCGTTATTCTCACCGCCGAACCGTAAAGGTTTATCCACTCTGCTTAGCCCAGGTCCCTTCTGTGCGATAGCAGTGCCATCAGATTCGCCATTGATATAGAAACCGGCTTCTTTTCCATCCCACACAACGGCAACATGGCTCCACTCTTTCGCCTTTATCTTACCATCAGAGATATGGTAACCCGGACTACTCGTCTCGTAGAAATAGTAAGCAAGTTTCCCTTCACCGGGTTCAATTTGCAGATAATAGGTGTTCTTGTAAAAGATGGTGAATTTGTTTGCCTGATCACCCGCTGGTAGTTCATCAGGATAAACCCACGCCATCATCGTAATCGCTTCGTCTATATCAATCTCATCGGAGTGCTTGACTTCTATAAAATCGGCTTTCCCAACTTTGCCAGCCATCTGCACGGCTTTGCCGAGGATACCCTCGGTCCACTTAATATTCCCAGTAAATTCTCCGACTAAACCAGCAGTATCCTCTTTACTCTGTTTCCCATTACCTTCGTCGAAATGCCAGACATACAGTTGTTTACCGAGTTGTTTCACGTTCCCTTTTCCGCCTGCAGCGTAACCTACAAAGCAGAGAAATAGATTTAGAAAAACGCATAGCATCACAAGCATTCGGATTCTCATCTGTGATTCCTCCTCATAGAATGAAAAGAAGGGCGGGTGCAAAACCCGCCCTTCGGTAGAAAACTTAGAAACAGGCAGGCGTTGTGGCACTGCTGCTACAATAGAGAAAAGTTATCTATTTTACCTCTTTAACTTACCCCACGTCGTGGCAAGTTTGTCTTTCGGAGACACAGCAAAGTAAACGCCGTTTTCCATATCTTGGTTAATTTCCTCAACTGTGAGTGCACGGTCATAGATGGCTACCTCATCAACTAAGCCGATCATACCGTTCAGTCCCGTTTGCGCTTTACCGATACGAAAAACAACTTCAATGCTGTTAATTTTACCCTTTGGTGGTGCGAATTCTACATCCAATTTGCCATCAATATATTGGCGAATCATATCACCATCGTAGGTAGAAGAGACATGGTGCCACTCCTCTAAATCGGGCTTAATGGTCTGTTTATTTCGGGAACCTTGCCACCCACCGATGTTAATCCATGTCTCAATCTGTGGGGCACCGGTAAACTGCGCGCTCCATTGGAGACAATAGCCGCCAACATTCGCCCCGCTCCTACGTCCCATCAAGTTAGAGTCACCTTGGGATTCTTCAGGGAAAAACCAAGCTTGAATCGTGAGTTCATCGGTGATGTCGAGTTCGGGGACTGCGTCAACTTCTACAAATTTTTGGGAGTCTTCAAGGTAGACAGCACCTCCGAATTTGCCATCTTTCGACCAGACTGCCCCTTCAAAAGTGCCTTCAATGCTATTCCCGCTCACGTCTGTAACTTTGCCACCCTCGTCTTCGTCAAAGGTGAAGTACAACATAAGCGCATCGTCATCGTTTAACGCCCACGCACTCACACTAAAACTTAAGGCAATGATGGAAAAAACCGTGATAATCGGTTTCATAACAGTGAGCTCCTTTCCGATAGTTCTCGGTTGTTAGTACGATTTGCTCCGCAAATCTTTCAGTTGTCGGTCATACGTGTGGCAGTCACATAAGTTGTGTCCACCACAATCAGCCCTTAACTGATTATTTAGTCAAACCTATACGAAGAAAGTTCGCTTTTTCGCTAAAATCCTTGCTGAGATGTAGGCAAAATTTGTAAAGTGGTCCAATAGTTAGGTTTATAAGATTTCAACCCTCGTCAGCAAAGGAAGCTGCGTAAGCCGTAAACTATTTAGAAGGAAGAAATCTGAATTTCCTTCGCTGTGATAAACTCAAGAAGCGCAGGAGTGCCTTCCTGCGTTTTCTGGATGCCGCGTTGAATAGCCGGAATAATCTGATCAGGTGTTTCAACACGCTCTCCATAACCACCGAACGCCTTCGCCATGTCAGCGTAGTGTCCAGAGATGTCTGTACTACGGAATTTTTCGGTAGACACGGGCATAATCGGAATCTCAATTGCCATAGAAAAATTATTGAATAACACAGAGAGAATCGGTATCCTCTCACGCACAGCGGTCTCAAAGTCCATACCGGTAAAGCCGATGGCGGCATCACCCCAAACGTTAACACAGAGTGCATCCGGTCTGGCGAGTTTGGCACCCATTGCGAGACCGAGACCGTAACCAAGCTGCGTCGTTTTGCCCCAACCGATATAGGTAAGCGGTGCGACAGACTGCCAGAATGGGGACATTTGGTCGCGTGGACTCCCCGCATCGTGCGTGATAATCGTATTTTTGACATCAACAGTATGGAGCAGATCCCAGATAACACGATACGGTGTCATCGGCACCTCATCAGAAGTGAGTTTCGGTTTCCATTCTTCGAGCCATTCCGATTTAACAGCACTAACTTCTCCAGTGACAGCAGCTGTACGATCTTCGGAGGCACCATCGGAACGGTCGCGGACCGCTTCCACCAAGCCATCTAAAATTAAACCTGCATCGCCAACGAGGGCAGTTTCAACCGGAACGTCCTTGTTGATGTCAGCAGGATCTAACGTCGCGTGAATAACGCGTTTTCCGTCGGGAATCTTAACACCGAAGCCTGTTCGCGTGAAGCTGCACCCGATACCGAAAATCAGGTCAGCTTTCTGGAGATAATGATGCACCGGTTTCGGGATCGCACGCCCACCAGAACCGAGTGCTAACGGATGATCTTCTGGAAAAGCACTCTTACCACCCAAACTCGTTGTTACAGGTGCAGCGAGCAGCTCCGCCAATTCTTTCAAAGAATCCCACGCTTGGGCGTAATGTACACCTTGTCCTGCATAGATAATAGGACACTCAGCATCAAGTAGTGCCGCTGCAGCGGCTTCAATCGATGCACTATCAGGTCCATAGCGCACGGTGGGGACAGGTGTCGGATCAAAGTCGTCGGAAATCTCCTCATTAAACAGATCCGACGGGAACTCAACGAGTGCAGGGCGCGGTCTACCGTTCCGGACTTGCGTAAAGGCGCGCCGCATCGCTTCCGGGACAGCTTCAGGCATTGTAACCTGCTCACACGACTTTGTTACGTGCCGATAGTTCAAAGCAGAATTGAAGTTCGGTTGGATTTGCGTTATGTTTCGGGAATAGCCACCTGGCAAAACCACAATCGGTGCGGAATCCCCATACGCTTGGGCGACACCACCGAAGGCGTTTTCGGAACCGGGACCGCTCTGCATACAGAACACACCGATCTTTTCTCCAGAGGTAATTCGGCTCATCGCATCCGCCATGTGAAGTCCAATCCGCTCCTGTCTGACGATAATCGGACGGATGTCTAATTTCGCCGCTGCCTCAATTATATGGTTAACGGGATACGCAAATAGGTATTCGACGCCTTCCGCTTTAAGGACTTTTGCAATTGCATCAACAACTTTCATATTTTTAATTTTCCTTGCGGTTCGGTGAGGCGGGTTAGTATTTTCAAGTGCCTCTCCGTATATCCGTCCTCCATTACATTACGGACTATGTCTTTGGTTTTTGCATCTAATAAAAAACACTTATACACTGGGATTCGTTGGTTTCCCAGCATCCATCACAAGCGGAAAGCTATCGCCTTCCAATTTATCGCCATCATTGACAGTGACGAAGGGTTTCATAACATGGTTTCCGCTGGCATCGTAAAGGGTTTTGCTTGTCATGTAATGCACCGCAATCGCACGCCGAGGACCTTCACTGGCGTTATCATGCGACCCATGCCACGTTAAGGAGTGATGGTAATGGACATGTCCTTTCGGAACAGGACAAAACTCCACCTCCAATTCATACTCCTCAAAGCGATCCGGCATAGAATGAATGTCCTTAATAGAATGCAAGAATGGGATCTGATTGCCCCAATGATGAGAACCGCGGACCATACGCATACATCCATTACTCTCATCAACATCATCCAACGCAACCCACGCACTTACCTGACTCGTTTTTGGCGTAAGAATGGGCCAATAGGGTGAATCCTGATGCCACATGTTGACACCACCCACTTGTGGCGGTTTATACTGAATCTGGTCGTGCCAGACGCGCAACTCCGTCGCTGACATCAGTTGTCCAATCTCTTCTACAATAATCGGGTTGTAAACGAGTCGGTGGTAGGCAGAACTTGCCTCCCAAATATTAACGACTTGCCAGACGGGACTCTCCTCTCTGCCACCGAGGTTGGCGATATGCACTGGCTGTGCAACATCGGCTTTCTCGTAGTCATCAATAACGCGTGCCAATTCCGAACGCAATTCCTCAACCTGTTCATCACTTAAAACACGGTTTCCGAGGAGAAAACCTTTCTCACGAAATGTGTCAACCTGGGTTTGGTTGAGCATATCTGTCTCCTGTAGACTAAAAAGATTTATATATTTGCTTTTGTCGGTTTCCCTTCATCCATCACAAGCGGGAAATGGTGACCTGCCAATTTATTACCGCCATTGACGGTAACAAAACGTTTCATGATGTGGTTCCCACTCTCATCATAGATAGTTTCGCTTGTCATATAATGCACCGCAATCGCACGACGCGGACCTTCACTGGTATTGTCATGCGACCCGTGCCATGTCAAGGCGTGATGGTAATGGACATGACCTTTCGGAACAGGGCAGAGTTCCACCTCTAATTCGTTATCTTCAAAGCGATCCGGCATTGTATGGATGTCCGGGATATCGCGCAGAAACGGCATCTGGCTGCCCCAATGATAGGAGCCGCGAACCATGCGCATACACCCGTTGCTTTCATCAACGTCGTCCAACGCAACCCAGGCACTTACCTGACTCGTTTTCGGCATGAGAATCCCCCACAACGGCGAATCCTGATGCCAGCGATTGACACCACCGACTTTGGGTGGTTTGTATTGGATCTGGTCGTGCCAGACCCGCAACTCTGTTGCCGACATAAGCTGTCCAATCTCTTCTACAATGACCGGATTGTGAACGAGTCGATGGTAGGCAGAACTCGCTTCCCAAATATTAACGATCTGCCACACCGGACTTTCCTCTTTACCACCGAGGTTGGCGATACGCACCGGCTGCGGAACCTCAGGTTTTTCGTAATTATCAATGACGCGTGCCAATTCTGACCGCAATTCGTCAACCTGTTCATCGCTGAGAACCCGGTTTCCGAGGAGAAAGCCTTTTTCGCGAAAGGTGTCAACCTGTGTTTGGCTGAGCATGCCTATTGCCTCCTATAACATCAATTATCTCTTTAACCGCCAGTTATCCTATTTTTGAGTTCCACCCACTCCTCATCGCTGAGTTTCGGGGGCCACGCAATCCGCTCGCCAATAAGCGCAGAACGATACGCCGCCATAATCAGATCAAAACCGAGTAGCGCGTATTCTAACCTGTTCCGATGTGGTTGATTCTCGTCATCCAACCATGTAGCAATCGCTTGCGTAAAGTCGCGCTGTCCGAATCTATCATCTTCGCCGAAGTGCGTTTTCTCAACAAAATGCTCTGCCATACCGTCAAACTGATAGCCCCATGAACCGTTTTCTCGCCACCACATTCTGCCTTTCGTCCCCCAAAAATCGAGGTTGCATCGCGGGTTACTGCCGGGGAAATCAATGGTACCGAACGCTGTCCGAGCGGACTCAAAAAAGACACGTGCGCCGTTCTCGAAGGTATAAATCGCCATCAAATCTTCGGGGCATTGTCGGTGCGGAACGTCATAGATTTCAGCACCCTGAACGGCACCCCACACGTGTGTAATCGGAATGTCTTTAAGAGCAAATAACACGACATCCATCAGGTGGGTATCCATATCGGTAATGTCGCCTTCGGTGCAGGCACGAATGAAGTGTATATCACCGAGACTATCGTCGGCAAAGAACTTCAGAAGCTTCTCAGCGAAGGGCAGATAACGCCGTTGATGATTGACGATAATTTTCAGTCCAGTTTTCTCGTATGCAGCGGCGAGTGCCTCTGCTTCGCTGGGTCTGAGCGCAAGTGGTTTCTCTATCACCAATGCCTTAACACCCGCTTCAGCGGCAGGTTCTACCCAGATATGTCGTGGTACTGTCGGTTCTGTGACAGCATGAACAATATCAGGTTTCTCCTTTTCTAACATCTCGACGTAATCTGTGTACCCCGGGATGTTCAGTTCTTCCACCGCTGCTTTTAGGCGTTCCTCGTCGATTTCGCAGATGGCAATTACCTTCATATTTTCGATGCCTTCATAACGTCGGGCATGGTGTACACCTCGCCTTCCGCCAACGATCCCAGTTCGATACATCCCCATAATGTGCCTCCTCGTTGAAGCGTGGAGCTTGCAGGTTTCCGAAATTTGCCATTATATTAGCATGCCGATAAATTTGTGTCAACCCATTGAATTATAATAGAGTATGTAAATATTTTGGCAGCGATTCGTCCGTTGATGGGGCTTATGAAATATATCAAAGCATCTCGGATCGGGAGAAGAATTTTCTGCTCTGGCAAAAACCTTTACGATCGCGCTCGGACCTCATGGCGACTGATTTGTCGTCAATTTTGAGATAATCGAAAATTCTTCTCCTTTCTGCTCCTAAATCGTTGTTTCTGTGCCGAGTTGATTGATAAAAAGGATCGTCAAGGCAGATAGAGATATTGCCTGTGAAGCCTTTTATGAGCGTCTCGCCGCGGGGTTGCGCGAACCCTTCTTTGTCGTTTTTTGAAGTTTTCAGCGTTTTCATTTTTTATCTCTTTAGATGTTTTGAAGCGTTGGGCATAACGGCTATAGAAGTTTATACCAAATCTGAGAAATATAGTAAAACCTACAATTAATTAGACATTGGAGAAGGGCGAGGTTACAAACCTCGCCAGCGGTGGTGAGGTGTTTTGTGTTTTCCAAAGTGCCCTCTTATTTTCGGGTTTTACTATAAATTTACATTTCAGTGGTTTTGAAAGGGATTAAAAGTTTCTGCGTGTAAGTGCGCAATGAATTGCGCGACTACGAACCGACATTTCGTTAATGAGAAGCGTTTATTCAGAAATGGTATATATTATAGCCTATACATTGACGTTTGTAAAGTTAAAATAAATTTAGTTATTAAGTTGGGTTTTACTGATTTTTGATTGGTTTCAATGCGTTTTCTGGTTTCATAGGTGTTTTTTTATTCCGTTCACCCTAATCTGAATGTCAAAATATTTACACACCTTGTTGTTAAATTCCCGCGCTTGTGATACAATACAACGCATCCAGATAAAATAACCTTCTATAGGAGGGGTTACATGAAGATTGATAAGATCGAGTCATTTTTCATTCGGAACGGCTACGTGATTCGGATTCATACGGACACAGGTATCAGCGGTGTGGGACAAACCGCCTGCTGGGGCTACCCAGAAGCCGTTGATAGCATCATCAACACATTTAAGAAACATCTCATTGGTCAAAATCCGTTGCGGATTGAGCATCACTGGCAATACCTCTACCGCATGGGTCCGTTTCGTGGGACTGCGTTGAGCGGTGCAATCAGTGCGATAGACATTGCGTTGTGGGACATCAAAGGTAAACATTTCGGCGTACCGATCTGGGAACTGTTAGGTGGGAACTGCCGTGATAAAATCCGATTGCACCTCCTCGGCGGCGGAAGCACTCCAGAAACGATGTATGAAGCGGCGAAAGCCGCTGTCGAAGAAGGTTTCACAGCACTCAAGTTCGACCCGGTGGTCGGAAACTTCCAAGACATGGCAGTCGATCGACTTGTCAAGACCGCCCGTGATATTGTCGCAGCGGCGCGAGAAGGCGGTGGGCCGGACCTTGATCTGATTGTTGAGGTGCACCGTAAACTGACACCCATGAACAGTATTGTGCTGGAATCCGCTTTAGCACCGTTTAATCTCTATTTCATTGAAGACCCGATCCAGATAGATACCATCACAACGCAGGGGGAATTAGCGAAGCGGATGACAACCCCTCTCGCTATCGGTGAACGCAATGTAAGCATCTGGGAATTCCGTGAAATCCTTGAAGCAGGCGGACCGCAATACGTGCGCCCGGACGTTGGTCTCGCCGGTGGTATAACACACTGCAAGAAAATCGCGGCACTTGCTGAGGCGTATCACAGCGCGGTTGTCACACATAACTTCCTTGGACCGCTCATTACTGCCGCATCGCTCCACTTAGACACGAGTATTCCGAACTTCATTACACAAGAGTATACGAAAGGCGATGAATCCGAAGACTTTGCCGTATACAAAGTCGCGTATCAACGAGAGGGCGGATACATCCCGATCCCCGATGCTCCGGGTTTGGGTATTGAACTGGACGATAGTTTAATCGAGCAGAACCCTTTTCAACCGATGAACACTGGTACGACACCGCTGCGTGAAGACGGCTCCGTCGCTTACGCGGTATAACAGCAGTCATCCATCAGCAGTCGGCTATCAGACAAGAGGTTTTTGGTGAAGTGAGATACCCTTTTTGACCGCTGACCTCTGAAGGCCGATAGTCAATAAAGGGGTGGAGGACATCGAACATGAATGCTGACGAAAAGTATCTATTTGATCTGAACGGTTACCTCGTTGTCAAGAACGTGCTAACACCGGAAGAGGTGGCAATAGCGAATGAAGCGATTGATAAACATAGTGATCACGGACGCATCCGTCCACGCGAACAGGCACTCGATGGCGGCTCCCCGGACTTAAAAGGGGACCAGGGGAGAGGGGAACTCGGCGGTATGCTCAGCTGGGAAGAACCGTGGTGTAACCCGTTCCGGCACATGCTCGCCCATCCGACGCTTGTTCCATATCTCAACGAGATACTCGGAAAAGGCTTCCGAATGGATCATCAGATGTTCCTACTTTCAATGGACAAGGGGGCAGAGGGGCATACGTTCCATGGCTCCTCCGGTCCTGGCTTCGATCCGAACCAATACTATATTTTCCGTGACGGACGCATGCACAACGGCTTGACTGTCGTCGCATTCCAATTGACGGATGTGCCACCCGGAGTCGGTGGGTTAATCGTTATTCCGGGAAGCCATAAGAGCAACTACCCGTGCCCGAAGAAGATGCGGCTCTACCAGGAACACCAAGAGCATATCCGACAGGTCGTCTGCAACGCTGGCGATGTGGCAATCTTCACGGAGGCGGTGACGCACGGAACACTTCCGTGGACAGCAGACCATCCGAGACGCTCCATTCTAACCCGTTATACCGCAGGCAACATGGCGTATGTCCCAGCTTATGAAATACCGGAATGGGCGAATGAGCGCCAGCGTGCTGTCATGGAACCACCTTATCATTCTCGATTAAATCGTCCCACCTTGGAAACGTAGGGATGTGAGAAAGGCACGTGAAAGCCCAATCTCACGGTGTTTAACCGTAAGGAAAGTTAAAAAATGAATGCTGACGAAAAATATCTATTCGATCTCAACGGTTACCTTATTATCAAAAATGTGCTAACACCTGAAGAGGTAGCCCTCGCGAACGAAGCAATTGACAAACATGATGATCAGGCACGTCTACGTCCGCGTGAGCAGTCCCTTGATGGAGGTTCTGAAGAGCTGAGAGGTGAACAGGGAAGAGGCGAACTCGGCGGTATGCTTGGCTGGGAAGAACCGTGGTGTAATCCCTTCCGACACATGCTCGCGCATCCGACACTTGTCCCATACCTCAACGAGATACTCGGCAAGGGCTTCCGCATGGATCACCACATGTTCCTGCTTTCAATGGACAAGGGCGCGGAAGGCTTTATCTTTCATGGATCTTCTGGTCCCAGCTTCGATCCGAACCAGTATTATATCTTCCGTGATGGACGCATGCACAACGGTTTGACTGTTGTCACCTTCCAGTTGACGGATGTCCCCGAAGGCGCGGGTGGGTTAATCGTTATCCCGGGAAGCCATAAAAGCAACTACCCGTGTCCGCAAGAGATGCGACTTTACCAGAAACACCAAGAGCACATCCGGCCGCTCGTCTGTAATGCGGGGGATGTGATAATTTTCACGGAGGCGGTGACGCACGGCACCCTCCCATGGACAGCAGACCATCCGCGCCGTTCCATCTTAACGCGCTATACCGCAGGCAATATGGCGTATGTTCCAGCGTATGACATACCGGAATGGGCAAATGAACGTCAGCGTGCTGTTATGGAGCCTCCCTATCACTCTCGATTAAATCGTCCCGTATTGGAGACGTAGGAAGAAATAGTTAACATGTCTACTTCAACGAGCGCGATTCTTGGGTTAATTTTCTTGGGCCTCGCGAACGCCTCTGTTTTCTTGATGTTTAAGTTATGGGGATACCCATTTGACAAAGAAACACATAAGAGTGAAGCACCGCCTTCTTTGATGCTGCTCCATCGGTTCATCGGTTATGCGTATGCGATCCTCTATGTCTTCATGATGTGGCACATGGTGCCGCGCCTGTGGAACTACCAAGTCGAGTTGCCACCGCGCACCGTAGCACATCTAATGCTCGGGATTACTATCGGTGTGTTGATTCTTGTCAAGATCGCCATCCTTCGATTTTTTCGACATTTTGAGGAAGCAATGCCGTATATTGGTACAACACTGCTAATTTGTACCTACCTGTTGATCGGGTTGTCGGTGCCGTTCACATTCCGCGAAGCGGCGTTGCGAACACAGACAATGGCATTCAGCGAGGAGGGGATCACCCGAACACGCAGGTTACTTGAAAACGCTGGATTCCCAGAGGAAGCACCGCTTGATCAACTCGCGTCGAAGCGAAAATTGCGAGAGGGACAGCACGTTTTACAGCGTAAGTGCGTCGTCTGCCACGATTTACGCACCATTCTCGTGAAGCCGCGCACCCCGACTGACTGGGTACGTCTTGTCAATCGGATGGCGATAAAGCCTATGATCGGTGAACCGATCCACCAAGAAGAAGAGTGGAGCGTCTCAGCGTATCTCATCGCGATTACCCCTGACATTCAAACCTCAGTTCGGCAGCAACGGCAAGCACAGATGCGCGCGGATGAAGCGAAGGCGGCTGCCCAAATCGTAACTTTCGTTATGGAAGCAGAAATGGAAGCAGAAGTAGAAACTGACACAACAACGGAAACCGATACCTATGATGAAGTAGAAGCGAAAGCACTCTTTGAGGATAAATGCTCGCAATGTCATCCGCTCACCGATGTTGAAGACTATCCCCCTCGCTCTAAAGAGGAGACAACCGAGGTCATTGCCCGGATGATAGAAACAGGGCTTTATCTCGAAGAAAAAGAGATTGGGATAATTACGCGCTATATTAACGAAAACTACCTGGACAGTGAATAGGAGTGTTTCCTAAGAGTCTTCAAATTACTCACACATCATAGCGGGTGAAGGCGAGGAACGCCCCCATAAAGAAGACCATATTGAATAAGAACAGCAGTAGGATGTCCAAACTCGCTTCGGTAAATGTGGTGGAGAAATCGGACGGAGTATCATCGAATTTGGGAATCTTATCCAAACTTATTTGCGTCTCTCGTAATTGCTGCCTGTCCGCATCTTCGAGAAAGAAGTTGGGATTGAACGGGTATTCCTCGTAAGTGAACTGCAGGAGACTACGCCGATATTCGATCGCCTTCTTGAAAAACCGCTCGTAGTGTTTGATGCCGGTGCCGACCAACGCCTCACAGCCGATCTGATAGATCGCCGTTGGGGAGATACGGGATATATTCTGGGCGAGTTTCGCCTGATAGAGTTGTTGTTGGCGGTATTCATTGTAGATCGCTTGCTGGGCATCGCCGATTTTGGCGGCACGGGTCAGCGGTTCGCCCGGCGACCAGTGTGCGCTAAATCTATCCCTGCCGTATCGATTAAGGATATCGCGCGTCGCATCGTTTGCCTGTCTGGTGACCGTTTTCTCATCGGGGAGTTCCCCCAATCGACTTGCGAGCAATCCACCTGTCCGCGGGATAAACACCACAAAACACACCCACACCAGAAGGAGTAGGACGAGGCTGACGGATGAGGTTCTCGTGAGGCAGGAGATGAACAGCCCAAGCGTCGCGAACACAGAGATATAGAGGACTGAAAACAGAACGACCCCGCCAATCTGTAGCCAATAAGTCGGTTCAAAAGGCAGCACGCCGAAAAGCGAGATGATGAGGGTGTTCATGCAAATCCCGATGATCAACGGAATCGAGAGGCTGATGATTGTGCCGATGTATTTCCCGAAAAGCAGGGTTGCGCGCGGGAGCGCATTCGAGAGACAGAGGCGGAGCGTGCCAGTTTCTGCCTCGCCTGAGATGCTGTCATAGGTCATCGCGAACGCTGCGAAACTCAGGATAACGCCGACGGTAAACACCCAATCCAATGCGTCAAACCGCTGGAGCGTGTAGTTCCTGCGCAGGATCGTTTGGGGACCGACCAGTTCAAACGCGTCCACTGAAAAGGCATTCGGCAGGTCTTTTTCATGCCCTTCAGCGATGAATCCCAATGGACTCGGTGCACGATATATCAACTGGTAGCGACTGACCACACTGTGTAAGCCTCTCTTCGTTTTGTCTTCCAGAAGTCGCAAGTTTTCGCTGACATTTTCACGGTAATCCGCGACCTGTTGGCGGTAGTCGTGGATATATAGCACGCTTCCGGTCAACATTAAGACGATGACCAGCAGCAACGTCAGGGCGAAACGGAGACTCTGTAGATGATCTAAAAGTTCTCGCCAGATAATTTCACGTAGCATTTTTTCACCTTACCTCGCTTTTTAGGAACATCGCGCCGGTGATCAGAAACAGCAGAATGTTTAGGATCATCAGGTAGACTAAACCCGGAAGAACACCGCCAAGCACAACGTTTCCCCACACCGGTCCACTGCTAAAGGCAGGCATACCGCTTAAGTCAAGCCGTTCCACGTCATCCCAACTTTTCGGTGTGACGTTTTCAAAAAACGTTTCTTCGTCTGATTCCGTGAGTCCGGCTTGTGAGGGCATATCGTTGAGATTGACGGACGTGAACCAGCTGATACTTGAGAAAGCCCCCTGTTCCTGCATGTATGCCATCAATGTCTCTCGGTAACCCTGTGCTTGCTGGATGAACCGCTCATGCCGCCGCAAATCCGTGCCGGATAGACCCGCGGAGATATTGTAGTAGACCCATGCCGGCGAAAGTCTGGAAAGGTTTTCAGCCAAAGCGGTCTGTCTTTTCAGCGAACGGTAGTATCCCCGATGGAGGTTTCCTATCTGCTCTGCGTATTCAATGCGGTGTGGGATGTAAAATTGGGCACCGTCGAGATACCAGAGCATCGCTTCTCTGGATCCTGTTAGCACGTGGAAGGCAAATGGATAATGACCACTGATCACACTGCGTCCCGATGTAAAGTAGGAGCTGCTTTGATGCTTTCTGCCGTAATCTCTGATTTTCTCCTTAAACGCTGTCTCTATCGCCGCGCGCTCTGTGTTGACCACCGATTTGGAAGGTATCGGTCGCACCTGCTTTGCGATATACACCGCCCCGTTTGGGACGATGAACACAATCACAATCCAGAGGAATAGCAACCAGACGAGTGCCCGCGCCGACCGCCGGGTGATGGCTGAAACCAGCATCGAAAGCAGGAAAAAGACGGAGAGGTATAACGCCAAAGCCGCGAAGAGTCCGGCGAACCGACTCCATTCAGCGGTATGGAATTCTATCATTGGGTGGACGTTTATCAATAGTGCCGCGGCTATCCAGCCGATGGCGAGTGGCATAAGGAGACTTGCCATGCCGCCGAGGTATTTCCCGATCAGGATGTGGTATTTCGAGACCGGGTTTGATGCAATAAGTGCAAGTGTTCCGCTTTCACGCTCGCCGCAGATGACATTGTAAGCGATGGAAATCACGAACAGGCTGAACGCTATCTGCACCATGAGTACCGCGTCAACGGCAGAAAAGACGTTCAGGAGTGGATTGCCGCCGCCGAGGATTTTCGCTTCTGTGGGGACATCTTCGTAGGAAACCTTTACCGTGCTACCGAGCTGCCGCTCCATCCCTAAGCAGATAACACTTAAGGGTTCAGGCGGTTTTGCGATGTCTACCCTCAGGTCCGAATACACCTTCACCGCCTCAAGGGTGTTCCGGTGTTCGATTTCTGCGGCATTGTGGACACTGAGTCGTTTCTCGTAGTCCTCCATCAGGACATACGTGCTGGCGACGAAAAGCGCGAGGCAGACGACTAACCCAATGAGTAGACGGAGGGAGAGGATGTTCTCTGTGAATTCTCTTTTCGCAATTATCCAGATGGGGGACATTTAAAAGTCTCCGGTTGGTGGTGAGGAAAGCAAGCGGCTTAGTTTTGGGAGTGTGCCTTTACTGCTTCTGCAACGAGCATCTCTAAATTTTCCGCTTTCGCTTTGTGTGTAATCAACCTGCCTTCCCTATCAATGAGCCACAGTTCGGGAGTACCAGCAACATCATACTGTTGTAAAAGTGAATATGCTGCCGCGTCGAAAATTTGTCGCCACTGAATACCATTTACTTTAATGTAGTTACGCAAACCAGACATTATCGCTGCTTCGCTATCAAGGCAGACCCCGATAATATCGAATCCCGCATCTTTATAAGTATCGTAAACTTTCTTGATATCTGACGTTTCCGCCGTGCCAAAATCCCTCCAGACCATCCAAAAGTGAAGCAAGACGACTTTCCCACGATACTCCCGAAGCGAAATCGGATTCCCATCAAGGTCGATCACAGAAAAGTCAGGGACAGGTTTTCCAACCAATTCGTATCTCGGATTAGACTTGCGCTCATACACCTCAGCGAGTTCAGTATTGCCTAACTGCCTATGAATATCGGCAAGCTTATAGAAGATGAATTTATCGTCTGGATACTGCTGCTCAGCTACCTGAAAAAACGCAAGAAGATCCTCGTATCGCTCTACCGTCTTGAATATGTCAAATAGCACCTGATACCCTTGCAGGTCTTGTATCATGCCCGACTTGAGACGTTCAATAAGGGCAGCCGCGGATTGTTCGTTTCCTAATAGGGTATAAAGTCTGACAAGCTGCGGATAGAGATCAAAGAAACGCTTACCATCAGGGTAACGCTTATCATCAGGCGGGCGCGCAAGTATTTCTTCAATAGCAGTGAGAGCCGCTTCGTGGCTACCGTACATATCCTCCGGCGTGTGTTCCCAAATCTTGGAAGACCTGTAAATCTGAGAAGAGAAGCTTAAGTTCAAAACCTCAGAATCTCCATTCACGTGATGCCAACAACGGACAAGTGGTATGACATCACCGAATACTAAACGTTGTTCAATTTTCTTAGCTCGATATTCCGGAGCAAGCTCATACCCATAACTCACGGGCATTCTCGGCTCTATGTCCCGGAGAAAACCTATTCTTCCAATTATCTTGCCGATTGCAACCAAATCTATGTTCGGAAGAAAACCTGCCTTCCCATCTTCGTCATCCGCGGGACAGATGAAGACCGATGCCTCTGGCAAGTATTTCGGATGAAGGTCTGAGAGTCGTTCAGGAAAATCATCGTGTTCCTTCTGATAGGTCTGAATTGCCTTACCGATTGTAAGTAAATTTTGTGTGCAAAGTTCTATGTTTCTCTCGTGCATCTCGGAATTCTTTCCTGTAGTAGATGTCAAAAACGTTTCAGACACGCCGCCGAGAACTTCTTGAACTAAGGACGCTTTTCCCTGTAAACGTTCTCGCGCTCGGTGCAGACGCGTGTTAAGCGTGCTGACAGAGACACCTAAGAATTTACTAATCTCCTTGACCTTCATTTCGCCGAGATAATAGAGCGTCACGACGGTGCGTTCACTCTCTGGAAGTTGTGCCAAAAGTTTTTTAACAGTCTCACGGCGACGCTCGGAGGCTTCTGCTTGTCGTTGTTCCGACATGTAACGTGTGTAAGCGGATTTCTCGATTTCTGCCGTAGGTGTGTCTTCTATGGATTGCACCACAAATTTTTTCTTCCGCCTCCAATCGATGCAAAACCGGTTTGCGATAACGTACAACCATCCAGTAAATTGACGGGGATCCTTGAGCGTCGGGAGTTTTTTGTGGACTTGTAGGAAGATGTCCTGTGTAATTTCTTCGGCATGATGAAAATCACCGATCTTCCGCCACACGAGCGCGTGGACGCTCTTTTGGTATTTTTGGACTAAGACGCTGAATGCCGTCTCGTCGCCGGATAAAATATCGTAAATGAGTTGAACATCGTCTTCTCTTTCCACAAGGATCCCCCAATGAATAAATTTGGTTGTGTTTACGTCTGTCAAATGGCTGCCTCAAATGTGGAGGCTTATCCCTCTGTACATTAAAGACGAATTTATGTACGGGAATCTTACATAATTTGAAGAAAATGGAAAGAATATGGGATTTTTTAGCCGTTGTTATGCGGATATCGGGTTTCGTAGGGGACGATGCTCGGTGCGGTGTCTTGCTTGGGTGTTTCTTCAATTTCCTCAAGAAAACCGCACCTATCGCATGAAGGGAGGTGAAATTACAACCGAATTTTCTTGAATTCCTCAATCTGTGCCGTAATCGCGCGTTCCGTCGGGAGACGTTCTGCACTTGATGCCCCGTAGAAACCGACAACGCCTTCGGTATTTTCCAGAACGTACGTTGCGTCTTCGGGTTCGGCGATAGGACCGCCGTGACAAATAACAAGAATTTCTGGATTAACCCCTTTCGCAGCGTCATGGATGGCTTGTACGCGTTTGGCGGCATCTTCAAGTGTGAAAGCAGTTTGCGCGCCGATAGAGCCTTTCGTTGTCAATCCCATGTGTGCAACGAGGATATCCGCACCTGCATCTGCCATCTGTTCTGCTTCGGTTTCGTTGAACGCATACGGCGTGGTAAGCATGCCCATCTGATGTGCTGTCCGAATCATCTCCACCTCAGGTCCGTACCCCATATCGGTCTCTTCAAGCAGCTGACGGAATGTGCCATCAATCAGTCCCACCGTCGGGAAGTTCTGCACACCGGAAAACCCGATTGCATCTATTTGGTTCAAGAAGACATCCATCAACCGAAATGGATCGGTGCCGCAGACTCCTGCAAGAACAGGCGTATCTGGAACTACTGGTAGCACTTCACTCGCCATCTCAACGACGATCTGGTTCGCATCGCCGTAGGGCATCATCCCAGCGAGTGAACCTCTACCTGCCATTCTGAATCTTCCAGAGTTGTAGATAATAATCAGGTCAATACCGCCAGCCGCTTCACATTTGGCGGAGATACCCGTGCCAGCACCTGCGCCGATGATGGGTTTACCTGCGTCAATATTGCTGCGTAACTGGGCTAAGATTTCTTCACGTTTGAATTTCATTTTTTGTATCCTTTGGAAGGTAGTCGGCATGCTTCGTCAAGCCGTAACAAAATGAGAAAATAATACGGTATAACCGAATCATATCAAAAATCAGACTTCGTGTCATCTAATTTTTTGTGTATCAAGTCCTATTTACCGTAGTGTGAGGCACCTGTGCCTCGCTTCGTTCTTTTCGGCAGCTCCAACCGTATGAGAGAAGTTTGTAAATCCGAATTATTTGACATCGCCTCAACACTTTGGTATACTGCCTACAGATGAAACCGGAGGTAGACTCTAAATCAAGAAGGAAAAGGTGTTGTATAAAAAACTTTTTTATATCTTCGTTTTTGTGACGACGATACTCACTTTAACACAGTTCACATCAGCGGATTATCGTATTACCAATGACAATGCGACAGAAGCTGCCTGGGTAGTATATTCGATATGGAAACCCGCTGACAACGATTGGCCAGAAGGTTGGCGCACACAAGGTTGGTATAAAATCGAACCCAATGCTACCATCAATCTGCCGGTTCCCCAGTCTAATACGTGGGTGTATATTCGCCTGATAGGTCATGATGGGAAAGAAATCAGACCGCCGGACTATGCAATAAGAGACAGCTTTCCATTTTGGATACATTCTTCAGAGATATTTACGGCTGTAGAGACGAATGCGGGTGATCTTTTAAAGAGTAATTTCGATAGTGGGAGTTTAAAACAGGAGACGCTTTATGAATATCGTAATGGCGGTTCACACACGATTGCTGGTGAAACGCGTCTTCCATACCAGTTAGCACAGGAAATCTACGATGAGGCAATTGATTCTGTAGTTTGGATAGAGACCAATCATGGGAATGGAGTCGGAAGTAAAGGAAGCGGCATCTTGATTGACAAAGAACGCTTCCTCGTCGTTACAAATGAACATGTGATACGCAATGCCAAGCAGATAGTTGTGTTCTTTCCATGGCGAGATGAGAACGGATACCTCAATAAAGATACCAACTTTTATGTGACAAATAGGGGATGGCTTGAGAGACAAGGCTATGCTAATATGGGGCGCGTCATTGGGCAAAATGTTAGAGACGATCTTGCAATCATTCAACTCGCTTCAATTCCAACGACTGCCCGCGAGATTAAGCACGACTTTAGTAAAAATATTGAAGATAGCATGAGGGAAGGCGATAAGGTTCACATCTTGGGGAATCCAGGGAACCAAATCTGGAACTGGACAGACGGAACTTTTCTAACACCGCGGGAAATTTGTTTGCCGAGCGATGAAGCTTGCTTACTGATAAGGGGTGATGCGGAGGGAGGCAATAGCGGTGGTCCTGTACTCAACGATCAGGGGATGCTTATCGGGATTCTTACCGCCGAGACAGATGAAAATCTGGCAGTAGTCGTTCCTGCGAGAAACGTAAAGGCATTGCTGGATACTGTTCCCTTTAATTTGGTTGCCCCACGGACCTACCCTAAACAGGTATTCAAAATTAGAAACAACACCGGCATTACTGTCCCTTACCAAATCAGGTGGTCGAATAGCCACGATTGGCAACCCTATTTGCTTCAGACAGGTTTGGTCAGCACTCACTCGTCGAATGGACAGAATGTTCCATCAAGTTATCCGAGGATCCGATTTGATTACATCGCCGACGATCAATTGGTGACTTACCGCTCTCATACCCTGGAAACTGCGCAATTTGGCGAGAATAACGACGATGCTCCCACTTATTTTTTTCAGTATAATCAACAGGAGAATAGACTAAGTCTGTTCCAGAATGCCCCCGCAGCACCTGCCTTCTCAAAAGCGATTCCGAAGGAAACAGTCTTGTTATCCAACTACCCGAATCCGTTTAATCCAGAGACTTGGATACCGTATAAATTGTCCAAACCCGCGGAGGTTACAGTGAGTATCTATGCAGCGGACGGTCGCTTAATTCGGAAGTTATCATTAGGACATCAACCCGCCGGAGTGTATCAGAGTAAAAGTCGAGCGGCGTATTGGGATGGCAGAAATACGCAAGGTGAACCCGTCGCAAGTGGTGTCTATTTCTATACGCTCAAAACCGATGATTTTACTGCCACGCGCAAAATGTTGATAAGGAAGTAGGTAGTCTGAAATGTGAGGCACCTGTGCCTCGCTTCGTTTTCTCGGCAGTTCTAACCCTATGAGAGAAGTTTGTAAATCCGAATTATTTGCCATCGCTTCAACACTTTGGTATACTGCCTACAGACAAAATCGGACGTAGAATCTAAATCAGAAAGGAAAAGATATTGTATAAGAGACTTTTTTTGATATTCGTTTTTGTAACGACGACCCTTACTACTACTAATGTTTTAGGGCAGGAAGTCTCTCTCGCCCAGCAGGTTCTTAGAAAACACAGCAAAACGTTTCAACGTTGGGATGTTAGAGAACTTCTGCCGAGCGTTTTGACAGGACTTAAAAATTCAGATATTGAAGATATCCCAGGTGCTATTCGTTTGGTTATCACTTTGATTAATGCTGGGCAAGCCGAAACTGTCAAGGCACTGGCACAAAGATTAGCAGATGTTACGCTAACTGATGACCACATAACGCTTCTTAAAGATCCTGCTATCCAAGCGTTACTCAACGATGAAGATGTTAAGAAATTGCTTAACGATCCAGCAGCGATTGACGAGCTCGCAAGACTATTGGGTGTTAGTGAACCTGAACCGGGAGTTACACCCGAACTGGACCTTCCAGCACAACAAATCTATGATCAGGCAATTGATTCTGTAGTGTGGATACAGACCACTCAAGGGAATAGATTTGAAAGTAAAGGAAGTGGAGTCTTGATTGACAAAGAACGCCTCCTCGTCGTTACAAATGAACATGTGATACGCAATGCCGAGCAGATAACTGTGTACTTCCCATGGCGAGACGATAACAGAAAAGTGAATAAGAACGAGGACTTCTATTTTCAAAATTGGAAATGGCTTAAGGACGGAGGCTATGTTACCACCAACGTGCGCGTCATTAGACAAAATGTTAGAAACGACTTGGCAATAATCCAACTTGATAGACTTTCTCCGATAGCCCGCGAGATTAAGCACAACTTCAGCAGGAACGTTGACGACAGTATGGAGAAAGGCGATAAAGTTCACATCTTGGGGAATCCAGGGAACCGGTTGTGGAACTTGACGCAGGGAACTTTCCTCAGACCGTGGCAAGTTTGTACCATAGAAGACGGTGAATTAGTCGGGTGTTTAGAAATGGAAGGTGATATACACGGCGGTAATAGTGGCGGTCCTGTCCTCAACGGTCAAGGGATGCTTATCGGTATCCTTACTGCGGGAACGGATGAGACTGTGGCACTCGCCTCTCCCGCGAGAAACGTGAAGGCGTTGCTGGATACTGTTCCAACTAATTTGCCTCCTATACCGCCTCAACGGACATATCCTAAACGAACCTTCAAAATTATAAACAGAACTGGGGTTACTGTTCATTATGAAATTCGATGGTCACAGAGCGATTCGTGGAAATCCAATTCCGTTCAGACAGGTTTTATCAAGCTCCACACGTCAGGCGGACAGAATATTCCATCAGGTTACCCCAGGATCCGATTTGATTATATCGCTGGTGATAAGACAGTCACTTATCGGCAATACACCTTGGAAACTGTGGAATCTCACCAGAACAACAACAATGCCCCGACGTATCGTTTTGAGTATAATCAATGGGGAGATGAGTTAGATCTCTTGAAGGGGGCAGCCCCTACCGTCTACCCCAAAAGGAAGTTCAAGATTAGAAACCACACTGGGGTTACTGTGCCTTACCAAATTAGGTGGTCGAATAGCAACAATTGGCAATCCGAATCTGTTGAGACCGGTTATATCATAACTCATCAGTCGAGCGGACAGAATATTCCGCCAGGTTACCCTAAAATCCGATTTGATTACATCGCCGGCGATGGAAAGGTTACCTATCTTGTCTACAATTTGGCAAGTGCGAACGCTAACGCTAACGTTGCCCCTGCTTACCTTTTTGAGTTTAACGAATGGGGTGATCGGTTAGACCTTTACCGAGACGGATCCGCGGCACCTGCCTTGTCAAAAGCGATTCCGAAAGAAACAGTCTTGTTATCCAACTACCCGAATCCCTTTAATCCAGAGACTTGGATACCCTATAAATTATCTAAACCTGCGGGGGTTACAGTGAGTATCTATGCAGCGGACGGTCGCTTAATTCGGAAGTTAGCATTAGGACATCAACCTGCGGGAATGTATCGGAGCAAAAGTCGGGCAGCGTATTGGGATGGCAGAAATGCACAAGGTGAACCCGTCGCGAGCGGTGTCTATTTCTATACGTTCAAAGCCGATGATTTCACTGCCACGCGCAAAATGCTGATAAGGAAATAGTATCAAATGACCATAGGATAGCTGGAGTGCTGATGTTTATTAGCTTCCCAGCCATCGTTTCTGAGCGGATTAAGTTAAGTTCGCTGGCATCATCCTTGAGAAATGATGCGCTTAGCGATAAACATGTCGAAAGTATAGCAAAACCGATAGCGGATGTCAAGGGTATCATTGGGCTTCTCCTTGGTGTGTTGCTTTATCGTTCGCAGATGAATTGGCAAGGTTTGCATCCATGGTTTGAAGTTGGTGTTGCGGGATGAGGTCGAGATATTGAGAGATAACACGTTTAGAAAGTCGTGTAATCTGTGAGATTTTATCAATATCAGCGGTAGCGGTGCGAACGACTTTGACGGACTCATGATCTCGGATGTATCGGTCAACAGCCTCCTTAGAGTGCTTGGTCTTTGCGGCAATAGTAGGTGTAAGATGTCCTTGAAGATAGAGCGTAATAATCTCTTTCTTATGGGTAATGGCACCTGATAAGTCATGGATATTGCCACGAGTGGGCAAGAGTTGTCCGCTATTGCTTTGCCATTCCGTGACATAATCATTGACGACCGCATCACAGACATTCAGCAAGACGGCTAAGTCAAGATGGGTCAATAAGGCCCCTTGGTCATAAGCCTGATGACACCAGCGAACCACGCGATTTATCCGCAGTTGTCGTGAGGTAAAACCGTTGCGAAAGGATTCAATATCCTCTGTAGCGAGGTAAGTGAGGATGATGGGTTTCATACGGGTTTTGATGATGGACTTTCCTTTTTCTGGATATTCATCAATCGGCACCGCCATCCAAACAAGTTGTCCATAACTCAGGAGTCGCTCATCGGGGAGTTGATCGCCCGTGGTGAGTTTCTCCAAAGGGAGGGTAATGACGAAATAGTCTTCAACGGTTTTGAGAATGTCATCAACAATAGCAGTCGCTGTGACTTCGCCTTTGTCGTAGCCGTAGTCATTCAAAAAGCGATGGATCAACAACTGTCGTAGCGATTTATCGTTGATGCGTCTGAACTTCTTCTCGTTGATAGCGGTGCGCGTTTGAGGTTTACTCATCAGAGATTCTCCTTTTTTTTCTCGGCGGGTTCAGGGCTAAGGAGTTCTGTCATGCGCTCGGTGTGCTGATATTCAGCATACAGCGAGAGGTACTCCCGTATGAGTCGGTCAGAGAAGTGAGTGATGAGCCGTATCTGTGCCTCGGGAAACTCTTGATGATGGAGCGTTGCGACTTGTGTGAAGTCTCGTAAATACCGCCAGACCGAACGTTCAGAATGGTTCGTCTTTTGCTCAATCTCGGTGAAGGTGTACGCCTTGAAATACAACTCAATGATCTGCGTCTTATGAGACGTGCCGGGGCCCATGTCGTGTTTGGTGCCCCGCGTCATGACGAAATACCCCTCTTGCTTCAAGGCTCGGATGTCGCGCTTGATGGTGGCAGGAGAAGTGGTTAATAAGATGGCTAAATCTTCGTAACTCAGCAAAGCGTCTTGGTCATAAGTTTCTTTGGTCAATCGGAGGATGCGGTGCCGTCTGAGTCCTGCGAGACCATAGTTGGCTAAGGTTTCAAAGTCTTCTTGCACATCGTTGAGAGTGAGCCGACAAGAGACCTTTTTCGCTAAAGCGATGTGTTTACCTGCCGGTTCTTCTGCGGCGACTGCCTCATAACAGATTTGCCCAGATGTCAGTTGCACATCAGCGTGCTGCTCAAAGTATCCGGCAATCTGCTTATAGTAGGCTTCTGCCATGATAGGCATGAGGTTAAAATCTGCTGAAATCTTCTGAATAATCGCAGCTCTTGCGTTCTTGGATTCGAGACGTTTGATACCGTATGCGGTATCGTTTTGGCGGGTCATAGTGACCTCCATGAGGAAAGTATCGGTGATGAAAATACATCTACCCGTTAGATTAACTCATACTATAAGTATAACTCATGGGGTCATTTGATACAAACTATAAGTAGGGAGTTTTAATGAGGGTAAAAAGGCGATGTTCTGCTGTTTCACAATATAGGAACCCTGCGCGGCGCATTTTGATAAGCCTGTCTATTCTGTTCATAAATATCCTTTGTCTTTCTGCGGAGGCTTATATAGACGGACCCTGGCTGTGGATGATTGCCAGTGGTGCTGATATAGATAGCGATCAGTTAGCTGTCGCGAGTGAGGGAATAGTTACTGAAAATCTCGTTGCTACGTATGGTGTAAATGAAGGGGATGCCGTAGGGCAGTTGCAATGGACACGCGGGCGGATCCTACCAGAAGTCGACTGCTTGTTATGGCGTTGGGGCTGCTATTCAGATAATGTCAACCGTGTTATTAATAGGATAGGGTTGAGCAACGACCGGGGGCTGAATTATCACTCCGCATACGCTTTAATTAATATCTTCTCGCCGAAAGCCCGAAAAAACGTTGCGATGGGTGTCGGAAGCGACGACTCTGTTAAAGTGTGGCTCAATGGTAAAGTAGTTCATGTAAATAACGTGGACAGAGGCACAACCGGCATCCAAGACTTGTTCCGCGTCAACCTAAACGCTGGGGATAACCTTCTACTCGTTAAGGTGAGTGATAATCTATGGAATTGGGGGATGTTTTTCGACATCTATCTTGCGCCTGGTGATTTTAGGACTTTCCTGCCTACCGCGACTTTAGATATTTCGCTTGCCACACACCTATTTCAAAAATACAGTGCGATACTCCAAGATCCAGAGATTCAAGAGGTGCTTCCGGACTTACTGTCACGGCTTCAGGAACCGGAGATACAAGCACTTTTGACCCCACTCACGATAAATACTGTTGCTGAGAACCCAGACCTCCTCGCGCAGTTCGGGGTACAGGAGAAAGCGATAAGTTTCATCAAAGAAAACGCCGGTGTCAGGGTGATGCTCCGGGATCCGGACTTTCAGACCCTTGTGCAAAATCCCAATGCGCTATCAGAATTCGCTGCACTCGTTACGGGTGAAGAACTGGCACCTCCTGAACAACGCCCCTTAGCTGCAGATGTTGATGGCAACGGAGTCGTGAATATCTTGGACCTTGTACGCATTGCCACGCGTTTAGGGCAAACAGGCCCTGATCCTGCGGATGTGAACCGTGATGGCACCGTTAATATTCGTGATATTGTCTTGGCTGCAGCCTTAATGGGCGAGGAGGCAGCTGCACCTTCCTCTTATGCAGTTATAGAGATACAGCGGGGTCATCTGTCCTTACAAACTGAGGACATCCAACTTTGGCTGACCCAAGCCCAAGGACTTGACCTAAGTGATCCAACACTCGCAAGGGGTATGCGCGTGCTAAAGCACCTTGTGATGCTATTCGTACCGAAAGAAACGGCACTTCTGTCCAATTACCCGAATCCTTTTAATCCCGAAACATGGATACCGTATCAACTGGCAATCCCTGCCGATGTTAGCATCTCCATCTATGCTGCAGATGGAAAGTTGGTTCGGATACTCAACTTAGGGCATCAAGCTGTCGGCATCTATCACCAACGTGGTCGTGCAGCATATTGGGATGGCAGAAATACGCAAGGTGAACCTGTGGCAAGCGGTGTCTATTTCTACACGTTTACGGCAGGGGAATTTACTGCGACTCGGAAGATGCTAATAAGGAAATAGGTTCACCTTTGGGTGGTCAATTACCAGAGAAGCGTTGGGAATCGAAACTCTATCCTGCAATCGTAAACCACTGTCTTATGACTTTTTTTTAGGATGTAACGTTTGGCGAAAAAATTGTGTCTTTAATATTGGAACGTGAGTTTGATAAATATGCCTACTAACTTCTAAAACTCTTTCAAACTTACATTGGAAATTAAACAATCTTTACAGACTCAATTAAACAATCCCTCAGAAAAAGGACAAACAATCTCATGCGAAAAGCATTGATTCTAATTTTAGCGATTGGGCTGGCAATATGCGTTATTCCCGAAAACACTATCGCACAAGACACACAAGATTGGCATTTGCGGCACTTACCCGAAGGCGTAAAAGCACGGATCGGTAAAGGCGAGATAAAAGGCAATATAGCAATTTCCGATGATGGCAAACGTTTAGCAGTCGCAAGTGGTATCGGTATTTGGATCTACGACACAGAGACCGACAAAGCCCTTGATCTGATAACAGGACACACGCATTGGGTTATAAGCGTAACGTTTAGCCCAGATGGGTCTCTCTTAGCAAGCGGAAGTGTGGACAGCACCGTCCGTTTGTGGGATGCGGAAACCGGCACAGAACTACACACGATGCAAGGACATGAACAGCAGATCACAGACGTAGCGTTTAGTCCGGATGGCAAGACACTTGCAAGTGCAAGTTGGGACGTGACCATTCGACTCTGGGATGTGAAAGCTGGTGCTCATCTGCGGACACTTGAAGGACATAGCAAGGTTGTTAATAGCGTTGTATTCAGTCCAGATGGGAAGACATTGGCAAGTGGAAGCAATGACAATATGTTACATCTGTGGGATGTGCAGACGGGAACATTACTTCAGACATTGGAAGGACATAAGTCTTATGTAGAAAGCGTAGTATTCAATCCGGATGGAAAGACACTCGCAAGCGGAAGTAGGGACCAAAGGTTGCGGCTGTGGGATGTGCAGACAGGGGAATCGCTGCGGATAATGGAAGGGCATACGAACACTATTGAAAGCGTTGTGTTTAGTCCAGATGGACAGATGTTAGCAAGTGGGAGTTGGGACTATACTATTCGGCTGTGGGATGTGCAGACAGGGAAACCGCTGCGGGTGTTATCTGGGCATACCTTGGGTCGCGTGAATGTTATATTTAGCCGAGATCGGAAGACGTTGATCAGCAGTAGCGAGGACGACACGGTGCGGCTGTGGGATGTGGAAACCGGCGAAGAACTTCGGAAGATGGTAACGCATACGCAGGATTTCCGTAGCATCGCGTTCAGCCCGGATGGTAAAACGCTGGCAGGTGCCACTGGGAATAATGATGTCTACCTGTGGAATGTGCAGACGTGTGCATTGCTGCGGACACTAAAAGGGCATACGAAGTCTGTTAATGACGTAGCCTTCAGTCCGGATGGAAAGATATTGGCAAGTGGAAGTTATGACTCGACCGTGAGTTTGTGGGATATAAAAACGGGTGCAGCACTTCCCGCACTGCCTGGAGAAACTTTTGGGTTCATAAGGGTTGCATTTAGTTCGGATAGCAAAAGGCTGGCAGCTGTAGATGGTGGTGGCTATGTCTATCTATGGAATATGCAAACAGGTCTACTTATAAATAGGGTGCAGGCACACCAGGCGAATGCCCATAGCATCGCGTTCAGTCCAGACGGTTCTTTACTGGCAACCGGAGGTTATGACGACACCGTGCGTACGTGGGATGGACATACCGGTGCCCCGCTCTTGACGTTGGATAAACCACTTTATAGTGTAACGTTCAGTCCAGACGGAAAGATAGCTGCAAGTGCTGCTCGGGACAGTACCATACTTTTATGGGAGGCGGTGTCGGGTGAACCGATTCGGACGATAGAAGCGGATTGGAGATCTATCTATAGCATCGCGTTCAGTCCGGATGGAAAGATACTGACCCATGGATCTCATGATGGCTTTGTGATGCTGTCGGATGTGCGCACTGGCAAACATTTGAGGATACTTGAGGCGCATCGCGGAAGGGTAGGTCCACAAAGTGTTGTGTTCAGTCCGGATGGAAAGATGTTAGCGATTTCAAATGGTGGCATCGTGTATCTGTGGGACCTAAAATTTGAACAGTAGCAGGCACGCGCCGACGAATCATACAGAATACCAAAAGCGTATTCTGCCAAGCACATTCGACGTTGCTTTGGCATAATCCACAATTCAAACAATTCACCGCCAAATTTGACGACAACCCAATTCTACACTCATAACACATCATACAGGAGAACACACCTATGAAAAATAGATTACCCTTGATCTTGATACCACTCTGGATAACGCTTTTATGCACATCCACCCTTATCGCCCAAGAAACCTTCGCACCCCCCAAAGGCATCATAGCACAGATCGGGAAAGGACGAGTTGGCGATGTTCAGTATTCCGCAGACGGCACACGGATCGACATCATCAGTGGGACAGGCATTTGGATATACGATGCAACAACATTGCAACTCACCAGCGTTATCCCTAACACTCCGAGGCTGTATAACTCCGGATTTCCCCCAGGTATCAACGTCATCGCACGTAGCGATACTTTTGACTACTTACATATCTGGTATCTCGATACATTCTCACAAGCACTACAAGACATTGAATTTGTCGCCGGTATCTGCTTCACCTACGACCCAGAAATGGGAAAAATCGCAATCGGTAGTGGAGAAAGTACCACTCGTATATGGGACGCTAAAACTGGAAAGTTAGAGAGAACACTTCAGAGAACAGACGAGAAAGAAACATTCATTCACAGCATAGCGTTCTCACCAGATGGAACGCTACTCGCCGCTGGAGACGGACCGGACACTATCTCCATTTGGGATACAGCAACCGGGGAACGCAAACACGAACTTAAAGGACACACTAATACTGTAAAAAACATGGCGTTCAGTCTGGACGGCAGCGCGTTGGCAAGTATCAGTGGGGACAGCAACATCTTTCTGTGGGATACAAAAACATGGCAACACATAGACACCCTTACCGGCGATATGACAGGTATAGAGCGTATCGCCTATAGTCAGGATGGCGAACTTTTAGCCGCAGGATGTAGAGACGGACGTATCCATTTGTGGGATGCAAACACAGGTAAACTCCGCAAAATTCTCACCGCACACCAAAGCCGTATTTCGGCTGTCGTCTTCGTTAAGGATTCGTCTACACTCGTCAGTTGCAGCGAACATGGCACCCTACGTAAGTGGGATGTCAATACCGGTGAAAATACGCTGTCAGTGGAAAATGATTACGACACTTTCTCCAAATTCGCATTGAGTCACGATGGGAAAAAACTCGCAGCTCTGAGTGAGTCTAACACCCCGTATCTATTCGATATCACAGTGCCCAGATCACCAAAACTGGTAAAGAGAATCCACACCAGGGGTGCTGCAGATATTGCCTTTAGTCCGGATGGAAAAACAATCGCCACGATGGAAACCGACGAGATCGCTTATTTATGGGACATGAAAATAGATATACCGAAACACTTGAATGGGATTCTCACGGAAATCAATACCACCCTATGGGGCATGAAAATAGATAGGCCGAAACTATCATTCAAAGGACATACGGCACAGATCGCATGTATTGCCTTCAGTCCCGACGGCAAAACATTTGCCACCGGCGGATTTGATAATACTCTTCGTCTATGGGATACAACAACAGGTAAGGCGAAAATTATCAAAGAACATAAGGGATGGGTTGAGAGTCTCGCGTTCAGTCCAGATGGAAAAACAATCGCCAGTGGAAGCGAAGATACGACCGTCCGTTTATGGGATACCAACACGGGTGAACAAAAGCGGGTAATGCGTGGACCCACAAGGGGCATCGTCTCCCTCGCCTTCAGTCCAGATGGAAAAACAATCGCTGCTGCGGCTTATGACCCGAATATCTATCTGTGGGATGTGGACACAGGCGAACGGCAGCCATTTCCGCACACACATAAGAGGGGTATCATCACCCTTGCCTTCAGTCCCGATGGTAAATTGCTTGTGACTGCGGATGCGGCAGGGATTATGAAGATTTATGATGTAAGTGGAAAGAAGCTGCTCCGTATGTTTGACATAGGTAATGGTAGGGTTGAAAATCTGGAATTTATTATGGATGGCAAAATACTTGTCAGCGTGTGCGGTGGTGTCATAACTTTGTGGGATATGACCCGGTAGGTTGGGTAGCACAAAGTGAAACCCGCCAATGGCTATCAGCAGTCGGTTTTCAACCATCAATTGCCGAGAGCCAACGATCGTACCACTTTTTGTCGTCAATTCATGTTACGATATGACTTAAAAACAACACCCTCCGAAAAGGAAACTTTCTCATGAAAAACACATTGATTTTGATTTTAGCGATTGGATTCGCGATGTGTGTTGTTCCGAAAAATACTATCGCGCAAGACACACAAGCTTGGCGTTTGCGGGGATTACCTGAAGGTACCAAAGCGCGGTTCGGTAGAGGCACAATAACTGGCGGTTTCGCGAGCTCCCACGACGGGAAACGTTTGGCGGTGCCGTGTAGTATCGGTATTTGGATATACGACACAGAGACCGACAGACCACTCAACCTACTAACAGAGCATACAAGTGGAGTTTCGAGTGAGCGGCGTGTTCAAGATAGAAAGTTTCTCTGGATACTGCCAGATCATATAGATAGCGTTTTGAGCGTCGCGTTCAGTCCGGACGATACCTTGTTGGCAAGTACACACTACGATAAAACCGTCAGTGTATGGGATGTACACACCGGCACTGAACTTTGGACGATGCAAGGACATAAGGATAAAATCACAGACGTAGCGTTTCGTCCGGATGGGAAGCTGCTGGCGAGTGCAAGTGAGGACGCGACCATCCGGCTGTGGGAGGTAAGCACTGGCACACATCTGCGCACGCTTGAAGGACATCTCGGGGGTGTCACAAGCGTCGCTTTTAATCCAGATGGAAAAACATTGGCGAGCGGAAGTCATGACAAAACCGTTCGTCTGTGGGATGTGGAGACAGAAAAAACGCTGCACGCGTTCATGGGACATAAGTACAAAGTCTATGACATTGCGTTCAGCCCGGATGGGAAGTTGCTGGCAAGTGCAAGTGAAGACACGACCACCCGTGTGTGGGATGTAGAGACAGGCGAATCTCTTCATAGGTTGCGTGAGCGTAACGGCAATGATCTCTTTAGTGTAGCGTTCAGCCCGGATGGCAAGATGTTGGCAAGTGGAACCTATAATATGACCTATCTCTGGGATGTGCAGACGGGGACATACCTGCAAATGTTGGGGGATAAGCTTGGTAGCAGGAGCCTTGCATTTAGCCCAGATGGTAAAACGCTGATAAGCGGAAGCAGACACAACACCGTGCATCTGTTGGATGTCGAAACCGGCATAGAACTTCGGAAGATGATAGCGCATACCCGAACTATCCGTAGCATCGCGTTCAGTCCGGATGGCAAGACACTGGCGGCTGGTGGTTGGGATAATAAAGTTCATTTGTGGAATGTGGAGACAGGCGAGTCTCTTCAGACCGATAATGTTGTGGAGTGGCTTTCTCCCGTTAGTGTTGCATTCAGTCCGGATGGTAAAACAGTGGCAGCTGGCAGTTCAAACAAGACCGTGTTTTCGTGGGATGTAGAAACAGGGGCAGTGCGTCCGGCTCCGCTTGAAGGCAATGCTGTGTCCCAACCTGTAAGCACGCCCACGTCTTGCTACGTTGCATTCAGCCCAGATGGTAAAAAGTTTGTGAGTGCGAATGCAAGGGGTTTCATTTATTTGTGGGATTTGCAAACAGGGAAACGTATAAATGAGATAACATTGGATGTGAAAACAGATAAACCTATAAAGACGAGGTTCGTGAATCAAAGTGTGTTCACAAGTGTAGTGTTCAGCCCGGATGGAAAGATACTGGCAAATGGGAGTCATGACGGTACCGTGCGCACGTGGGATGCACATACCGGCGATCCGCTTTTGAAGCTGGATAAACATAAAACTAATGTTTATTGCGTCGCGTTCAGTCCGGATGGAAAGATATTGGCGAGTGGCGGTGCGGATAGTACTGTGCGTTTTTGGGATGCACTGTCGGGTGAACTCATTCGGACGCTGGAAGCGCATGGGTTTATTTATAGCATAGCATTTAGTCCGGATGGAAAGACCCTGGCAAGTGACGGTGGTAATCACACCATGATGTTGTGGGAGGTAAGCACCGGCAAACAGCTGCGGACACTAAAAGGGCATCGGAATGGTGTTACGAGCGTCGCGTTTAGTCCGGATGGGAAGACACTGGCGAGTAGCAGTTGGGATGGCACTGTGTTGTTATGGGATCTCGCGGTTGATACTATGGATTAGGCTGCACATCAGACATTATGAGTAGGCGGGTACAGGTACCCGCCCTTACATTTTAACGCCGCGCCTGCTGTGATTCCGCAAATGAATCTGGCTCAGAAACATACCAAACACCAAAACCTCTCAGATACACTCAAAGACACAGTGAAACCCAACTTTAGACCGCTACATCTCAAGAAAGCACACAGAAAAGCGTTGGGTTTCACCGCAGGACTGATTTATTTTCGCAAACTTCATTAGGGACCCCTGAAAAAATGGTAAAATTGGGCAGGATTTGGAAAGTGTTTCGCCAGCTGCGCGGTAAGTTAGTTATAGTTAGCATAATTTAAAATTTGACAATTTTTTCGTTTTTTTGTATAATTATTTATGACGCTGATTTCATGCTGAAGCATATTCGCTAACACCGCGTGGATCGCGTCAGGGGCAGCTCCCCGTTTCCGGGGTGCGCAGCAGGTGTTACCATCACCTGCCACGCGTAGCACTGCCATAGATCAAGTATGACAACGCTGGTTTCTATTGTAGCAGATAACGATTTCCGTTGCATGTTATTTTGTAGGGACCAGCCCCTAAAAAAGGAGTGCCTAACATGAAAACACGCCTCTTGCGGTGGGTCCCCATCGCGCTTTTCTTCGTCGTGGCGACATTCAGCATCGCGCTGCACCTTGCACGTGCCACGGACGAACCTTGTCGTCCGTTTCCCGAAATCTGTCACCCTGAAATACAACCGCCGCCGTGTCAACCGATCACTTGTCCCGATGCGGACAGGAGATAAACACGCGCGGCGAACAACCGAAAGGAGAAAAATATGTTTATCCGAAAGTATTGGCTCCCCCTCACGGTGTTTGTCTTGATTGCTTTGATGGGCTGCGGTCTGTTTTACGGACGCAAGGCTGCCAAGCAAGAACCCATCAGGATTGACAAAGGGGTAGAAGTTGAAAAACAACCGAAACCACCACCGCCCGGGGAGACTGCTGAAAGCGGACATTGGCATGGTGACGTGTGGCACGCTGAACCGCATTCCGCGCACGCGCCTGCGGAAGTTTCACAACCGCCAGAGGTCTCCGCAGTGGAAGCACCGCCAACTCCCGCGGAAAGCACATCTATTCTGCCAAAGCCTCAACTCTTGGCGGATTTCGTCAATCCCACAAGTAAATCCTCAAATCCGCTGTTTGCCGATGGTGTTCCCGAACATTTGCAATGCCCCCCGAATTGATTAATGTTTATGCGGTGGAACTTGCCCCCGAAATCCGCTCCAGAATGTATCAGATCACTGGGGAGATTTTGGAGAAATATAATCCGAATCGTCCGCTCACCGAAGTTTATCCTATGTTTATAGAGGCAGAGAGATGGTATCACGCCAACGCCGATCCCGAAGGTGCTGGCATCAGTATGGCAGCAAACCGAATGGATTGGCAGCTACAACTTATGCTGGATTTCCCAGAGATAGGTGTGCTTTCGCAAGAGGATACAGACCGTGCGTTTAACATGCGTCGGGTTGAGTTGGGGCATTGGTCTCCCGACTTCAATGTGAATG